>NZ_JBHWIR010000067.1:16498-39612 GCF_042731835.1 Kitasatospora sp. NPDC059817
GCCGCCCGCGCCGCGCCCGCCGCGCGCCCGCGGCGGCGCGGGCTGGGGGGGGGGGCCGGGCGGGCCGGGCGGGGCGGCGGCGCCCCCCCCCCCCCCCCCCGGGCGGGGTTACCAGGTGTCGATGCCCATCTTCTTGGCCGCGTCGTGGACGGCCTTGTAGTGGGCGTGCGACATGCCGGACTGCTTGTCCTTCTCGGGCAGGTTCTTGTCCGCCGCGCGGAACTCGTCGCGGGCCTCGGCGAGCAGGCTCGTGCCGTAGGAGACGGGGACGTCCTTGACGCCGTGGGACGGGTGGGTCTTCTCGGCCGTCTTGCTGCCCGCCTTGATCAGGATGTCGCGGGCCTTGTTGAAGTCGTCGGCCTTGACCGTCTTCGGGTTGCTGAGCTGGGCCTGAACCCGGGCCGTCGGCTGGGCCGGCGCGGTGCCTGCGGCCATGGCGGGGGCGGCAGCGGCGGCGCCGAGGGCGCCGACGGCGGCGACTGCCACGAGGGCGTTCCGGAGGGTCCTGTTCATGGATATCGATCCCTTCGCAATGTCTAAACATCAGCGCTCGCACCGGACTTGGAGTCCGTGGGAGTGCGAACTCCTCGGCACTACCCCGGCCCTCCTCGGCGGCAAACCGATGGTCGTACGGGGGTGGTTGGGGAGCGGTGGGATCAGGCCGTCTTGTGAATATGGGGTTATCGGACTGCTGGGTTAGCAGGGGCGGAAGGGGCTCAAGGGGACGGCCAGGGCGGGCCGTTCGACGAACGGCCCGCCCTGCGTGGTGGATCAGACGTCGAACTCGCCGGCGCGGATGGCGGAGACGAGGTCGCGCCATTCGGTGGGGGTGAGTTGGGCGATGGCGTCGGGGAGCAGACTGCTGCGGACGTAGACGGCGTCGGAGGTGATGGCGACCTCTGGGCAGTTATTGCCGTCGCCACAGGCACTGGGCTTTCGCCATTCCACGGGATCCCTCACAGGCTGTTCATGATGCTGGAGATCACGTCACGGGAGGCCGATGGATCGAGCGCGCGATCACGCATCGCCCCGATGATGTTCCGGTAGTTCTCCAGCTGGTTCATCTCGGTCAGGAACGCTGGCGATCCTACGGAGTCAAGCTGGACCGTATCGAGGCGGGGTACCGGCCCGCTTGCATACAGCACGGCGTGGCCCGCACCCTTGAATCCGCCGGCCCTGAACTCCAATACGCGCAGTGTCACGTTGGGGGCCTCCGAGAGCACGAGCAACTGCTTCAGCTGCTCTCTGGCGACAGCCGTTCCCCCCGAACTCCATGCGCAGCGCGGCCTCGTGCACGATTGCTTCGTATTCCAGTGGATCGCTGCGTGTCAGGAGCTCTGCTCGCCGCATCCGGTTCTCGACTCGCGCTTCGATGTTCAGTGGCCGCAGCGGAGGATAGACCTCTCGGAAGATCGCGCGAGCTGTCTCCTCGGTCTGCATGAGCCCGGGCGCATGGCAGATCTGATACGTCACCAACGCGCTGGAATAGTGTTCAACTTCGGAGATCTCAAGAATCCCTGGTGGGACGAGCCCTCTGTGCTCCTCCCACCACCCCTTGGTGCGGTCGGCGGCCATCTCGGCGACGGCGTCGACGTACGCAGAGTCGGCCTCCTCGTACTCGGCGGCGAGCGCAAGCACCCGTTCAGCGCTGACCGGGTAGGCGCCTTGTTCGATCAGCGTGACCTTGCTCCGGTCCAGCCCGAGAACGGCGGCAGCGTCTCCAGCTGTGCGTCCGGCGGCCTCTCGCATCTTTCGCAGCTCGATGCCGACGCGCTTGCGGCGTGCGGTTGGGGTAGGTGGCATCTTCCCAGCATCCATCGTCGGTGTGTGGCGAGTCCAGCGAGCAGATAGGCATATCTTCCTGGCCTCGCTAGCAAATTTGCTATCGCATGCCCTACAGTCTGTGATGCACCGCTCACCGAGCGGATTGTCGGTAGTGCCGCTCGGGCATTGAAGAGCACCCATCTCCGTCACTGGGAGACATCGTGCGTAACCTCAACTCCCCCTCCCTCACCCTCGCTCGCGACACCCTCCGCGACGGCATGGCCCGCGTCGGCTGGCCCTCCTCCTCCATCGCGGACGCCGAGCTCGCCCTCGTCGAACTGATCGTCAATGCCTGGCGTCACGGCGAGACGACCTCCCCCGTCGTCCTCATCCACTTCCTCTCCGACCCCCTCTCCAACACCCTCCGCGTCACCGTCGCGGACCGCTCCTCCGCCCTCCCCGAGCAGCGAACGCCGTGCCCGCTCGCCGAGTCCGGCCGGGGCCTCCAGCTGGTCGCCGGCCTCACCCACCGCTGGGGCGTCGACCCCCTGAAGCTGGGCAAAATCGTTTGGTTCGAGTTGGACGGTGTCGCGTGATCGCCCACCACCCCATCCACCCGGCCGATCCGGCGCTGCGCCACCTCACGGCCCGCCAGATCACCGGACTCATCGTCGAACTCCGGACCGAGGGTCGCGAGTTCGGGCTCCTCTGGCCCTCCGCCCAGGCCGGCGAGACCAACCTCGACGGCCGCGCCCTCGTCTCCCTCGGCAACATCCCGGCGAGCACCCTCATCAACCTCCTCGCCCTCCTCCGCGAGTACAAGCGTGAGCGGGACCGCCGCCGATGCTAGGCCTCCTGACCTTCAACCTCCTGGCCTCCCTCCTCGGCGCCCTCTGCGAAACCCGAGCCCGTCACCTCCACGACTGCACGGTCACCCCCGCAGTGCTTGCCGAGCGCCAAGCCTGCGATGCCGCACGGCACTTCGCGGTTCCGACGTGCGAGTTCGGTCGACAGGTAGCCTCCGGGTGGTGAGTACCGATTTTCAGCAGGCCCGGCTGTCTCTCGGTGTGCGGCTACGGGAGTTGCGCACCGAGGCGGGCGTGAACGGCCGCGACCTCGCCGGACGACTGGGCTGGCCGGCGTCGAAGATTTCGAAGCTGGAGAACGGCAAGCAGACGGCCACTCCCGCGGATCTTCACGCGTGGGCCGAAGCATTGGGGCGTCCGGAGGCCGCCGCCGAGTTGAAAGGCAGGCTGCAAGGCCTGGAGTCCCGCTATCGGGGATGGAAGCGGGTGCTGGCCGGCGGGTACCGGGTGCGCGAGGAAGCCGGAGTCAGGCACGGCCGGGAGACGGCGGTGACCACCGGCTACGAACCTGCCATCATCCCGGACATTTTCCAGATCGCGGAATACGCCCGCCACGTCCTGACTCACGCAACCGATCTGGATGACGGGCCGCGTGACATCGAGGAAGGAGTATGTGCCCGGCTGAAGCGCCAGGAGTCCCTCTACCAGCGAGGGAAGCGCTTCCGCTTCATCATGTCCGAGGCCGCACTGTACGTGCAGATCTGTCCGCCCGACGTCCTGGCCGCTCAACTCGACCGACTGGGCGGCCTGCTGGGGCTCGACACGGTTGAGGTGGGGATCGTTCCGCTCGGGGCTCCGGTGACAGTCATTCCCAAGCACGGTTTCTGGATCTACGACGACAGGCTCACGATCGTCGAGACGTGGAACGCCGAGCTGTGGCTCGATGAACCCGTCGACATCGCGCTGTACCGGAAGGTCTGGGGCAAGCTGCACGATGCTGCGGTGTACGGCCCCGCGGCACACCGGCTGATCGCCCGTGCGCGCTCGACGCTGGCACTGGCAGCCACCTGAGAAACCTGCGGAAGCCTCGCCGCGCACAGGAGAAATACGGAGAAATGCCGCTCACGCCAGCAAGGTTGGGCCTCTACCGTGCTGGACAGGACCTTGCCGGCACCCGAATGACCGGCACCGATCGAGAGGAGCCGGAATGGGCGAGCACGGAGACGGCAAGGGTGGCGAGGACGGGGACAAGAAGCAGTCCCCGAAGGAGTCCGACGGTCAGTGGACCAAGCCCGTGACGCCGCCGAAGAAGTGAGCGCTAACTGATGGACGACTACGCACAGTTGCTGACCCGAATGGAATCAGCGGGGGCACTGGGCGAGGGGTGGCGGGGCGCGTTCGAGCGTGCCCCGCGCTCTTCCTTCGTCCCGGACTCCGTCTGGGCCCCGGACGGCGACAGGCCGACCGGCTACGGCCTGATCACCCGGACCGACCACCCGGACGCCTGGTGGGCCCTGGTGAACGCCGACGAGGTGGTGGTCACCCAGATCGATGACGGCCTGGATACCGGGCCGGGCATCGCCACCTCCTCGGCCTCCATGCCGTCCCTCGTCGCGCGGATGCTCCGGCACCTGGACGTGGTCGACGGGAACACCGTGCTCGACATCGGCACCGGCACCGGATGGACGAGCGCGCTCCTCTCCGCCAGGCTCGGCGACGCCCACGTGACCACCGTGGAGGTGGATCGAGCGGTCGCCGCCGCAGCGGCCCGACGACTCACCGCAGCAGGCTTCCACCCCAGTTGCTCGACCGGCGACGGCCTCGAAGGCCAGCCCCTCCGGGCGCCTTACGATCGCGTCCATTCCACGGCGGCGGTTCGCCGACTGCCGCGTGCCTGGCTCGAACAGACCCGCCCCGGCGGCGTGATCGTCACCCCCTGGGGCACGCCCTACGCCAACGCCGGACTCCTGCGCCTGGTGGTCGGCGGTCCGGGGGAGCCCTCCCACGGCAGGTTCGTGGACAACGTCAGCTTCATGTGGGTCCGCAGCCAGCGCCCCCACCCGGTGACCGAACCGACCGACCGGCCGATCCACCGGGGCTCGTCGCCGATCGACCCGGAGCTGGCGCTGGAGAACGTGGACGTGGCGTTCGCCATCGGCCTCCGGGTGCCCGGCGTTCGGTATCACCACACCTGGGACGACACGGACCCCGGCGGCACCTACCGCATGCAGCTCTCCGACGGCGTCGGCTCCTGGGCGTCCGTCCGCCACCACGACTGGGGCGCCGCCGACGCCGTCCAGCAGGCCGGGCCCCGCCGCCTGTGGGACGAGATCGTCCGCGCCCGCCGGGGATGGCTGGCCGACGGCGAACCGGACCTCACCCGCTTCGGCGTGACGATGACGCCGACCGGTGAACAGCACGTGTGGCTCGAGGAGCCCGGAACGTTGATGGGATGACCGGGCGGGTAAGCTTCACGCGACTGACCTGAGTCCCCGCGCAGGAAGTCGGCCGGTCCGACTTCCTGCGCACAGCCTTCAGAATCCCGGCCGCATCCTGGCCGCCCTTCTCGGCGCCTTTTGTGAAGCTCGCCCGCGCGGTGGAACCGGCGGCGGGCGCAGACGGTCACCTTCGGTGTGACCTCGAACGAATCGCAGACCGATCCCGTCCGCCCCCACGTCAGCCGCAGGCGCATGCTGCTGGGCGTCGCCGGTGTGGCGGGGGCCGCCGTCACCGTCGGGGGCATCGGCTGGTGGGCGCGGCGGGACGCCGACACCGGCCACCGCGTCTGGAGCAGGACCGGTACCGGCAGCCGGGTCGCCCTGTCGGCCACCCCGCAGCCCGACCTCTACGTCGCGGACTTCGACGGCACGGTCAGCGCCCTCGACCTGCGGACCGGCACCCCGCGCTGGAGCGCCAAGGTCACCTCGCACAATCCCGCCGACAGCAACTTCGGCTGGCCGATCGCCGCAGGCGACGGACTGGTCTGCGTGACCACCGACTCCCACGTCCACGCCCTGGACGCCGCGTCCGGAGCCGTCCGATGGGCCGTGCCCGCGCCGGGGGGCTACCTGTCCGGATGGACGGACGGCCCCACCGTCAGCGGGGACGTGTTCGTGACCTGCGACGGCCGCGTCCACTCCTACGACGCGGCGACCGGCGAGGCCCGGTGGGCCGGCCCGCTGGAGGCCGCCTGCGGGCCGGCGATCGCGGGCGGCACCGTGTACCTCGCCGCCCCCGCAGGCGGGATCTCCGCCCTCGACGCGAAGACTTGTGAGCGGCGCTGGGAGCAGCCCGCCGTCGGCAAGCTCGTCGACCGGCCCGTGGTCCACGAGGGCGTCCTCTACCTGTCCACTTCCGCTGCCTCCGCCCCGACCGGCGCCACTTCGACCGCCTCTGCCTCGACCGGTGCCGCCTCGACCGTCTCCGCCCTGGACGCGGCGACCGGCCGGGTGCTCTGGCAGCGTGACGATCTCGGCCACCCCGGTGTCCGGCCCGCCCCGGTCGCCGACGGGACGCTCTGCCTCCTCGACAACGACCGGGTCGTCGCCGTGGAGGCGAGTACGGGCCGCAGCCGGTGGACCTCCTCGGTGCCGGACGGCCTGGGCCGGGGCATGAGCACCATGGCCGTCGCCGACGGCCGGGTCTACGTGGCGCTGAACGACGGTCGGCTGCACACCCTCGACCTGGCCACCGGCCGGCTTCAATGGCAGGACGATCCGGCCAAGTTCGGCACCGAGTACACCGGGCTCTCGCTGACGGCCTTCGGCGGCGTCGCCTACCGCGGCAGCCGGGCAGGCCTCTACGCGGCGGGCATACCCGCGGCCTGACCACCGCGCGAGGTCTCGGCGCGGCAGGGCACCGCGCGGTGCGCCTTCAGGCAGCGGGCACTGCCCGTACGGACCTGGCGCCCGGGCCGACGCCACCGATATCCAGGAGAGTGAGCTTTCGAGTCGAGAGGGGGACGATGCACGCCCACGACAGGACCAAGGGTGCCGCCGGCAAGGCCCGCACGCCGGCCCGCACTTCGGAGCCGGCGACCAGGAACCCGAACCGGGCGCAGGCCGCCGCCCAGTCGCTGCTCGGCCTCCAGAGCAGCCACGGCAACGCGGCCGTCGTGCAGATGCTCCGCGCGACCGGGATCCAGCGCGCGGCCGACCAGAACCGGCCCATGATCAATCACCAGAACCCGGACGACGACTGGGAGGCCGACAACACCGCGCCCGCGCGTACGGACGGTCTCGTGCTCAGCGGTCACGGCGCCTGGGAGGCCGCGAACGGCACCTTCCGGGTGCCCGCGGGGACGAGGGTGCACTTCTACACGCAGCACGGGATGGTCCTCCCCGACGACCTGGGCGGGCAGGTGGAGAACGGCGCCAACCGGGGCGGCAGCGTGGAACAGGGGCAGGACCGTGGCGCCACGCGCACCGTGGTGGGCGGGCGGAGCCTGCAGAACTACACCATCTCCTACCCCAGCGGCCTCACCATCCGGGGAAACCCGGCGATCGCCAGCCCGGTGGGCGGCGGGTACGACGTCGAACTCGACCCGGGGACGCCAGCCGCCGCCGTCATCAACGTCGCCACGCTGACCGACCCCCAACTCGCGGGCCGCTCGATCGTCTTCGACGGCGACGTGCTGCTGAGCGACATCCTGCGGCCCGGCATGGGCGACGTGCACTTCGCCGCCTGTCGCTTTGTCGAGACCAACAGGCCCGGGACGCGCAACCAGGGCCGTCCTCAGGGCTACAACGGCCCCGGCGACCCCGGCGAGGCCGGCGGCCTCTACAACCCCTGACCCGCCCGGCCTCCAACGCTCCGGGCTCCGCGCTTCAGGCTCCGCGCTCCGCGCTCTGCGCAGGAAGTCGGCCCACCCGACTTCCTGCGCAAGGGGCGCCGCCCGGGGCAGGGCTCAACCGGCCACGCGCACCACGTACTTGCCGGTGGCCCGACCCTCCGCCATGGCATCGTGCGCGGCGGGGACGGCGGTCAGGCCGGGGACTTCGGTGACCGGCAGCGTGAGGTCACCGGCGGCGAGCAGGTCGAGGACCGTGCGGATGGCTCGGGCCAGCCGCTCGGGGGCGGTGGCGGCCAGGGCGCGGTGGCTGAAGCCGGTGACGGTGAGGTTCCCGGCCATCAGGCGGCCGAGCGGCGGGAGGTCGGCGACGGCGCCGCCGCCCGCGTTGCCGAAGAGGACGATCCGGCCGTTGGGCGCGGTGAGTTCGAGGTCGAGCTCCAGGGCCTCGGTGCCCAGCGGGTCCAGCACGAGGTCGACGCCCCGGCCGCCGGTCGCGGCCCGGACGGCCTCCGGCAGCGCCTCGTCGCGGGCGAAGGCGTGGTCGTAGCCGGAGGCGACGGCGGCCGCCGCCTTCTCCGGGCGGCCCACCGTGCCGATCAGCCGACCGCCACCCCCGATCAGCGGGACCAGTTGGGCGACGGCGTGGCCGATCCCGCCGCCGGCCGAGTGCACCAGGACGGTGTCCCCGGCGGTGAGCCGTCCGGCGTCGGTGAGCAGCAGCACGGCGGTGGCCAGGCCCAGCGGGGCGGCGGCGGCCTCGCGCAGCGCCAGCCCGTCCGGGATGGGCACGGTGAGCGCGGCCTCGGCGAGCACCACCTCGGCCAGGCCGCCGCCGACGGGCGCGGCCACCACCCGGTCGCCCACCGCCAGTCCGGTGACGCCCTCGCCGACCGCCCGGACGGTGCCGGCCACCTCCTTGCCCGGTCGGTAGGGCCAGGCGGTGACGTAGCCGGCGTCGCCCCGGCGGCCCATCACGTCGACGAAGTTCAGCCCGGCGTAGGCGACGTCGACCGCCACCTGGCCGGGGCCGGGGCTCGGGGCCTCGACCTCCCGGATCTCCGTGTGCTCGGCCCCACCGGGTGCGGTCATCACCAGTGCGCGCATGTCGGTCCCCCTCGACTACGATGTTCGACGAACGGCGAAATTGACGTGAGGCAGTGGTACCACGCAGTTTCGATGATTGTCGAACATCGCAGATCAGGCGCAGATCAGATGTTGATCAGAAGTGGATCAGACGCGGATCAGACGCAGGTCAAACGCAGATCAGAGAGGTCGGATCATGCCCCGCAGCACCCGGCGCCGGCCGGCGCTCACCCACCCCGCGACCGGGGAGATCGACCTGCTCGACGTCCTGCACGCGCTCTCCGACCCCACCCGGATGACCATCGTGCGCATCCTGCGCGCCGAACCCGAGCGGGCCTGCGGCACCTTCCCGGTGGACGTCGCCCCCTCCACCCTCAGCCACCACTTCAAGGTGCTGCGCGAGTCCGGCCTGATCCACCAGCGCGAGGAGGCCAACCGCAAGTTCTCCGCCCTGCGCGCCGTCGACCTGGAACAGCGCTTCCCCGGCCTCCTCGACACCATCCTCGCCGCCCACGCGCGGGCCGAAGCCGACGTACAGGCCGAGCCCCACGCGCAGGCCGAGACCTGCGCGCGGGCCGAAACCCGCGCGTAGGCAGCCGCCCGCGCGCAGCGGCGCGGCCCGCTCAGCGCAGGCGCGAGGAGGACAGGATCGACGCCAGGTGCGCCACCACCATGCCCCAGGTGATCACCGCGATCCCCGCGACCGCCGCCCGCGTCGCGTCCAGGTTGCCGAGCGCCGCGTCCACCGCGGCCGCCGCGAGCAGCACCAGGGAGGCCTCGATGCCGTTCGTCACCCGGTGGATCTTGAACACCGAGGCGAGCCGGCGCGCGGTCGCGATGCCCTGCGAGCGCGGCTGGGTGGACTCCTCGTCCGCCGGGGCCTGCCCGCTGCGGGCCCGGGCCACGTCCACCAGGTCCGTCGAGGCCTTGAGCAGTACCACGCCCAGCGCGGCCGCCAGGCCCACCGACACCCACAGCTCCGACCCGCCCCGGGCCGCCCGCACGCCCGCGCCGATCATCAGCGCCGCGTCCGCCAGATAGGCGCCGAGCCGGTCCACGTAGACCCCGGCCATGCTGAACTGGCGCTTCCAGCGCGCCACTTCGCCGTCGACGCAGTCGAAGAGCAGGAACAGCTGGAACAGCACCGCCGCCAGCACGGCGCCGGTCAGACCGGGGATCAGCAGGGCCGCCCCGCCGCCGACCCCGCAGACCACCATCACCCAGGTGAGGGTGTTCGGCGACACCGAGGTGCGCACCAACTGCCGGGTCGTGCGCAGCGAGATGCGGCGCATGTACAGCCGTCCCGCCCAGTGCTCACCGTTGCGGCTCTGCAGCTTGGCCTGCGGCTGGCACACCTCGCGCAAGTCCGCGAGCGCCGGAGCAGCCACCATGACGACATCCCTCCACCTGTCCCGAAACGATCACCACAGGCTACGGCCTCCCGGGCGCCGCCCCGACCGGCCCTTCGTGGCCGTCCGGAGAGGGGGGAGCCGGCTGCCGGGCGGCCCCGGGAGGAAAACCGGTGGGCCGCCGGAGGGCCCCGGGGCTAGGCTTCGCGGGTTCGCCGGAACCGGAAGCCCCGGCCCCGATCACCCGCCCCCGCAAGCCGGTTGACGTTGACGTGGTCCGGAGCGCAACGAGGAGTGCTGATCATGGTGACCACAGGCGGCGCGGCGCACAGCCCGGGCCTGACCGAACTGCTGGCCGGCCACCGGCCGCAGGGCCCGACGGAGACCGCCGACCACGAGCGCGTCCGCCACCTCACCGGGGCCGCCGACGCCTGGGACCGCGGGACGCCGCTGCACTTCACCGCCTCCGCGCTGATCGTCCACCCGCCGACCCGGCGCGTCCTCCTGCGCTGGCACGTCCGCCAGCAGGCCTGGCTCCAGGTCGGCGGCCACGGCGACCCGGGGGAGACCCGGCCACTGGACATCGCGCTGCGCGAAGGCCTGGAGGAGACCGGGCTCACCGACCTCACCCCGTGGCCCGACGCCGCCCTCGTCCACCTCGCCGTCGTGCCCGTCCCGGCCTCGCCCGTCGAACCGGCCCACGAACACGCCGACCTGCGCTTCCTGCTGGCCACCGGCACCCCGGAGCGGGCGCGGCCGGAGAACCCCGCCGCCCCGCTGGAGTGGCTGACCATCGCCGAGGCCCGGCAGCGGACCACCGAGGAGAACCTCCGCGAGACGCTCGACCGGGCCGCCCGCCTGCTCGACGCCCCCGCCTGACCTTCCGAACCCCGCTGGAGCACACCCGGATGCACACCGACCAGACCCTCATCTTCGACGCCGACGACACGCTCTGGGAGAACAACGTCCTCTTCGAGCGCGTCATCGACGGCTTCCTGGACTGGGTCGCCACCCCGGCCGACCGCGACCGCGCCAGGGCCGTCCTCGACGAGATCGAAGCCGCCAACTCCGCCGCCCTCGGCTACGGCGCCGCCGTGTTCCGGCAGAGCCTCGCCGACTGCCTGCGGCGGCTGAACGGCGACCGCACCCCCACCCCGGCCGAAGAAGCCCGGATCGACGGCCTCCTCACTCCGCTCAGCAGCCGCGAGATCGAGCTGATCCCCGGCGTCGCCGACACCCTCGCCGACCTCGCCGGACGCCACCACCTGCTGCTGCTCACCAAGGGCGACCTCGACGAGCAGCAGCGCAAGGTGACGGCCTCCACGATCGACCACCACTTCCGGGGCGTCCACATCGTGGCCGAGAAGTCGGCGGACACCTACCGGCGGCTCGGCGCCGAGCTCGGCCTCGACCCCGACCGGACCTGGATGATCGGCAACTCGCCCAAGTCCGACATCGCCCCGGCCCGCCGGGCCGGCCTGCGCACGGTCTTCATCCCGCACCAGCACACCTGGGTCCTGGAACACCAGGACCTCGGCCCCGACGAGGCGACCCTGCAACTGGCGGCCTTCCCCGAACTGCTGCGGCACTTCTGACGCAGGCCGGCGGGGTCGGCGGCCTCGGCGAGATCGGCGGGTTCGGCGGCGGTGTTCACAACGCGAGGCTCACAGCGCGAGCGCCGCCGCCGTCGGCGCCGGTGCGCCACCCCGGTGCAGCCAGGCCCGCTCCGCGGCCGTCCACGTGCTCGTCGTCACCAGGTGGAGCGCCGCGGCCACCGGCACCAGCATCGCGAACAGCACCGACCCGAAGGACAGGTAAGGCAGCAGCCCCGCCCCCGGCTGAGGGGTCGGCTGCGCGGCCGCCGCCCGCCTGGCCCGGCGGAAGTTGACGTACCCGACCGCCGCCAGCCCGGCGTACAGCAGGCCGAACACCGCCAACTGCCCGGCGCCGTGCGCGCTCCCGACGTGCAGGCCGAGCGGCACGCCGAACAGGGTGTGGTCCAGCAGGCCGTTCGGGGTGGTGAACAGGCGGTACATCACCGAGAAGAACGGAACCTGCACCAGCATCGGCAGGCACCCCGCGAACGGCGAAGCCCGCTCCTCCCGGTACAACTCGGCGAGCGCCTCCCGCAGCTTCTCCGGGCGGTCCTTGAACCTCCGGTTCACCTCGGCGACCTTCGGCGCCAGCCGCGCCCGCGACTTCTCCCCCCGCGCCGCCGCGCGCGCGAAGGGATGCAACGCCAGCCGGACGGCGACGGTGAACAGGACGATCGCCAGCGCGGTCGGCAGTACCTGGGCCAGCGCGGCGACGGCGGCATGGGCGACGGCGACGGCCGGGTCGAGAACAGCGAGAACGGACATGGTGGAGCGAGCCCTCCGGGGGTCTCGGAAAACGAGTGGTCGACGGAGGACGGCCGCGTGGAACGGCGGAAGACGACGAAGCTACGCGGCCGCCGGGGCCGCACCCGGCGCCCTCGGGCGTCGCCTGCCCCGGGCATCGGGATCGCGCTGCGGGAGGAAGGCCGTACGGAACGCGCGCCGCCGCAGCACCCCGCTGCGCACCGCCGTGGGCGCCCGCGCGCCCAGCAGCCGTGCCCCCGCCAGCGTGCCCGCGACCGCACCGGCCAGCAGCGCCACGGCGGCGACCGCCGCCACCGACGCGACCGTCCCGCCCTCGGTCACCAGCTCCCCGGTCAGCACCCGGAGCAGCCCGAGGAGCATCGCGACGACGGTCATGCGCTGCTCCTCCTTCGACGTGACGGACTTGGGGCCCCACGGACTCGGGGCCGGACTTCAGACGTTCAGGACGATCGCCGAGCCCGCCGAGTTCCCGCCCGGCGCGGAATTCCCGTGGCGCACCCGTGGCGCACCCGTCGCGCCGAGGTGCTTTCGTGGGGCGGTGCAGGGGCGTAGCCGAGGGTGCTACGCGGGGCTACCGTGGAGGGATGAAGACGATTACCCAGCGGGAGTTCCGGAACAACTCCGCCGCGGTGATGGATGCGGTGGAGGCCGGGGAGACTTTCCACATCACCAGGAACGGGGTCGAGGTCGCGGAGCTGCGACCGGTGTCCGGGCGGCGGCGGCTCACGGCGGAGGAGCTGGTGGCGCGGCACGTGAAGCTGCCGCGGGTGGACTACCAGCAGATGCGCAAGGAGGCCGAGGAGTACTTCGGCCCGGAGGAACTGGTGGGTGACGAGGGCGACGACCCGTTCGAGCGGCGGCGTGGCTGAGCGCAGGCGGGCAGCCCGGCGGCGGCCGGCCGGGGTGCTCGACACCTGTGTCTACATCGATCTGGCCCTGCTCTCCCCGGCGAACCTGCCGGCCGTGCCGGAGCTGACCGCGATCACCTTCGCGGAGCTGCAACAGGGTGTGTCGATGGCCCGCGACGCGGTCAGCCGGGCGGCCCGGCTGGAGGTGCTGGGCGCGGCGATGGCCGACTTCGACCCGCTGCCCTTCGACGCGGCGGCGGCCTCCCGCTACGGCACGCTGGTGACCCTCACCATCGCGGCCGGCCGGCAGCCGCGTCCGCGTCGGATCGACCTGATGATCGCGGCCGTGGCCTCGGCCCACGGCCTGCCGCTGTACACGCGCAACGTCGCGGACTTCCGGGGCCTGGGCTCGGCGGTGGAGGTCATCGGGGTGTGACGGGGCCGCCGCTCTTCGCGCTGGTGGCCTGCCGCCCCTTCGGCCGATCATCTAAGCAGCTTAGAAGTGGAATTGAGGGGGCGGCAGGCCCGGCAGCCGCTCAGCCCAGGCGGACCGTGGTGCCCGTGGCGGCGGAGGCCCGGGCGGCCTCCAGGACGGCCAGGGTGGCCACCGCGTCGCGCGGGTCGACCGGGGGCGGGGTGCCCGGGGAGGCCAGGGCGGCGGCGATGCCCGCGTAGAAGGCGGGGTAGTCGCCCGGTTCGGTGGGCAGCGCGATCGAGGACTCGTCGGTGCCGAGGGTGCCGTACTGCGAGGGCTGGTCGGCACCCCACGGGCGGGCGCCGTCCGGTCGGTGCCCGGCCCGCAGCTCCGCCTCCTGCGGGTCCATGCCGGGCTTGACGTACCCGGCGGCGTCGCCGAGCACCCGCAGCCGGGGGCCGATCAGCGGGGTGATGGCGCTGGTCCACAGGTGCGAGCGGGTGCCGGAGGCGTGGGTGAGGGCGAGGAAGGCGTCGTCGTCGACGACCGCGCCGTCCCGGCGCACGTCGACCTCCGCGTACACCGTCTCCACCGGGCCGAACAGCGTCAGCGCCTGGTCCACCAGGTGGCTGCCCAGGTCGTACAGCGTGCCGCCGACCTCCGCCGGGTCGGCGAGCTCGCGCCAGCCGGGCTTGGGCTTCGGGCGGAACCGCTCGAAACGGGACTCGAAGCGGTGCACCCGGCCGAGCGCGCCGCCCCGGACCAGCCGGGCGGCGGTCAGGAAGTCGCCGTCCCAGCGCCGGTTCTGGAACACGGAGAGCAGGGTGCCCCGGGCCTCGGCGAGCTGGCACAGCTCCAGCGCCTCGGCGGCGGTGCCGGCCAGCGGTTTGTCGACGACGGTGGCCAGCCCGGCGCGCAGGGCGGCGCGGGCGAGCGGGGCGTGGGTGCGGTTGGGCGAGGCGACGACGACGAGGTCGAGCGCGTCCGGGTCGGCGAGCAGTTGCTCGGGGGTGTCGACGGCGCGGGCGCCGGGGTGCTCGCGGCGCAGCTGCTCGCGGCGCTCGGGGTTGGCGGTGACCACGGCGTCCAACCGCAGTCCCGGCGTGGTGGCGATGAGCGGGGCGTGGAAGGCGGAGCCGGCCAGGCCGTAGCCGATCAGGCCGACGCGGAACGGGCGGTCCGGGGAGGACGAGGGGGTCGAGGCGCTCATGCGCCCACTCAATCACGAGGCGCCCGGTTGCTCCCGGTTTCGCAGTGGCGGAGCCGGGAGGCGGGGCGGACGTCGGTTCGCGTCCTCGCTCGTCGGACGGCATGGGGGCAAGGCGCCTCAGGGCAGTTGACGGATCAGCCGACGCAGCCGGGTACCGAGGGGGAGCTGCCGACGCAGTTGTCGGGGGTGTTTCCACTGACCGGTGTCGTGGTGAGTGTCATGGTGCCGTTCTGCCGGTAGATTCCGCCGGCCGTCATGACGGCCTGGTTGGCGCTGATCTGGGTGCTGGTCAGCGTGGTGGAGGTGGAGTCGATGGCGGCGATGCCGCCGCCCTGGGATCCGGAGCTGTTGCCCGCGTCGATGAAACTGCTGGTGGTGGTGAGCGACCCGCGCAGGCCGTTGTAGATCCCGCCGCCCTGGCCGGTGGCGCTGTTCCTGGCCACGGTGCTGTTCGTGAAGGTCGCCACCGCCCCCTTCTGGGGGGCGCCGACGTCCTCGTTGGCCAGGCCGCCGCCCCTGCCCTGGGCGGTGTTGCCGGTCAGGGCGCTGGCCGTGAGGGTCACCGCGCCGTAGTTGAGGATGCCGCCGCCGTCGGTGACGGCGGAGCCGTTGCTGAGGGTGACGTTGCCCTTGAGGGTGAGGCTGGCGCCCGCGGCCACCTTGACGATGCGGAAGCCGGCCGTACCGGCCGTCGTCGAGCGCGTGATGGTGTCGTTGTTACCGGTCAGGGTGATGGCGGTGGTGATGATCGGCAGCGCGTTCGCGCCGTCGGTGTCGCTGCTGTGCGACGAGGTGATGGTGTAGACGCAGCCGGTCGCGAGGACGACGTTGCCCCCGCCGGCGCTGTTGGCGGCGTTGATCGCCGCGACCAGCGCCGTCTCGTTGCAGGCCACGGCCGCCTGTGCGGAGGTGGGGGCCAGCGCGGCCAGCACGGCGGTCAGGACGACGGAACTGGCGAGGACCGGGATGGTGCGGATGCGTCGCATGATGTTCCCTTCGGGTTGATGGAGACCCCCGTGTTCGTGGTGCCGTGCCCGCTGCGGCAGCGGCTGCGGCGGCTGCTGCGGGCACGGGCACGGGCACGGCTCGCGAGAGCGGGCCGGGCCAAGCCGGGCCAGGCCGTGGAGGCTTCGCGCCACGGCCTGACCCGGCGGCCGAGCGATGCCGCGCGTCCGTCTCAGGCGGTGGGGGTCACCGCAACGGCGCAGGCCTTCACGGCGGCGGCGCTGGCGGTGGCAGCGGTGGCGGCCGCGGTGGCGGCAGCGGCGGAGGAGGTGACCGCGGCGGCCTCGGCGGCGCTGGCGCTGGTGGCGGCTGCGGCCTCGGCGGCGGCGTTGGGTGGCACGGCTTGGGTCGCCGCGATGAAGGTCTTGAGGGCGGCGGCGGCCGACGCGGCGTCGGCCTGCGCCGCGGCTGCCGCGGTGGAGGCGTTGGAGGCGGCGACCGACGAGGAGACGGTGGCGACCGCGCAGGCCACGGCGTCCCTGCGGGTCTGACCGGTCGATGCTGAACTCGGTGTGTTCGTCGAGGTGTTGGCCACGGCCGCAGCCGTGCCTCCGGCCAGCAAGGTGCCGACGGCAAGAGCTGCGACGGCTATGCGATGGATCTTCATGGGGCCCTGTTCTGGGAAGGATGGGCTCACGCGCCCGGCAGCACAGCCGAACACGGATGCCACGGTGACGAGAGCCGAACCGGCTCTCACCAGAACAAGAACACCGAGCGGCCCGCCTGTCCCTTCGATCATCGCGCCGACGTGCCGAAAGCCGGACCGGAACTGTCCGACTTCCTGTGCGACTTCGCTGGTCAGGAGCGCACGGGAAGATCCGGTACGAACCGCCCGGTGGTCCCCTCATCGGCGTAGCGCGTTTGCGCGGACGAACCCGCCCACCGGCCGACTGCCTCCATTCGCACCGCGGCCGTGCCCGGGCGGAAGTGGTGCACGCGGATGCGTTGCCGCAGGCGTGCCGTGGTCGTTCCCGTCCGGGGCCGCCCCGGTCGGCCCGAGGAGGCAGGCTCTAGGCTGGTCCGTGTTGGGGCAGCCAGTGGCGCCCGGCCGGCCGAGGGTGTCCGGTCCGGAGCGATGTGCGAAATCGTTCAGAACCGTTGCAAGACCAAGGAGACACCTACGTGGCAGACCGCAAGCCCATCGAGTCCTGGCTGACCGACATGGACGGCGTCCTCATCCACGAGGGCACGCCCATTCCTGGCGCGAAGGAGTTCCTGCGCAGGCTGCGGGAGTCCGGCAAGCCGTTCCTGGTCCTCACCAACAACTCCATCTACACCCCGCGCGACCTCAGCGCCCGCCTGGCCGGGATGGGCCTGGAGGTGCCGGAGGAGTGCATCTGGACCTCCGCCCTGGCCACCGCCAAGTTCCTCAAGGGCCAGCGCCCGGGCGGCACCGCCTACGTGATCGGCGAGGCGGGGCTCACCACCGCGCTGTACCAGGCCGGTTACGTGCTGACCGACAACAACCCGGACTACGTCGTCCTCGGCGAGACCCGCACCTACAGCTTCGAGGCGCTCACCAAGGCGATCCGCCTGATCAACCAGGGCGCCCGGTTCATCTGCACCAACCCCGACGAGACCGGCCCGTCCCCCGAGGGCGTGCTGCCGGCCACCGGCTCGGTCGCGGCCCTGATCACCAAGGCGACCGGCGTCGAGCCGTACTTCGTCGGCAAGCCCAACCCGCTGATGATGCGCGAGGCGCTGAACACCGCCGGGGCCCACTCCGAGACCGCCGTCATGATCGGCGACCGGATGGACACCGACATCGTCGCGGGCATGGAGGCCGGCATGGAGACCATCCTGGTGCTCACCGGCCTGACCGCCGCCGCCGACGTCGAGCGCTTCCCGTACCGGCCGACCCGGGTGGTCAAGTCGATCGCGGACCTGGTCGAGCTGGTCTAGCCTCTGCGGTGCTGTCGTGGGCCCCGTTCCGGTCGGTCGCCGGGGCGGGGCCCGTTTCGTACCTGTGGGGAGGCAACGGCGCAATGAGTGCGACGGGGGATGCGGGGCTGCCGGAGGCACGGCGGGATGCCGGGGGTGTCGGGGGCGTCGGCGGGGAGGTCGACGAGAAGCGGGTCACCTGGGCCGAGCTCTACTTCGACCTGGTCTTCGTCTTCGCGATCACCCAGGTCTCCGGGCTGCTGCACCACCACCACGACGCCACCGGGCTGGTCCGGGCGCTGGTGGTGTTCGTGCCGGTGTACTGGTGCTGGGTGGGCACCACCGTGCAGGCCAACATCAGGGACGTGGACAACCTGCGGGACCGCCTCGGCATCCTGGCGGTCGGGCTGGCCGGCCTGTTCATGGCGCTCGCCGTCCCGGGCGCGTACGGCGGGCGGGGCGTGCTGCTCGGCGCCGCGTACTGGCTGGCCCGGCTGGTGCTGCTGCTCCTGCTGATCCGCCTGCCGGGCGTCTGGCGCGGCCCGTACGGCGCCGGCGTGCTGGTCAGCGGGCCGCTGCTGGTCGTGGGCGGGCTGTTGCCGGACGGGCCGCGGCTGGCCCTGTGGGCGGCGGCAGCGCTCTGCGACCTGGCCGCGCCGCTGGTGTTCCGGCGGCGGCTGGCGGCGGTGGCGTACCACCCCTCGCACATGCCGGAGCGGTTCGCGCTGTTCCTGCTGGTGGCGCTCGGCGAGTCGATCGTCGGCATCGGCGGGACGGCGGCCGGCGCCCGGCTGGACGTGGCCGAACTCGCCGCCGTGGCCGCGGCGTTCACCATCTCGGCGGGGCTGTGGTGGCAGTACTTCGTGTACGCGGCGGACGCCATGCGGTACGCCGTCGAGGTCGCCGACTCCCGGCGGGACGTCGTCCGGCGGATCTTCCAATACGGGCACCTGGCGCTGGCCGCCGGGGTGATCGGGGTGGCGGTCGGTTTCGGGGAGACCGTCGCGGACCCGTGGCAGGCGCTCGGCCCGGGGTCGGTGGCGCTGCTGTACGGCGGGTGCGGGCTGTACCTGCTGACCTTCGGATACACCCGCTGGATGATGTTCCGCAAGGTGGCGACGACCCGGCTTGGTGCGGCGGCGGTGGTGCTGGGGCTGGCGCCGGCGGTGGTGCGGCTGCCGGCGCTGGCGGTGCTGGTGGCACTGGCGGTGCTGCTGGTGGCGCTCAACGTGGTGGAGCACGTCCGGGTGGTGCGGGCGGCCGGTTCGGACCCCGCGCCGGTGGCTCCCTCGGGGTCGGCGCTGCCTGTAGTTCCCGCTGGGGCCCCGCTGCCTGGTGGGTCCGCGCTGCCTTCTGCGCCTTCTGCGGCTTCGGCGGAGTGAGTTGTCGGTGGGGCTGTGTAGCGTTCGGGGTGAAAGAGGGCGTGCGGCACAACAGCCGCGGTGTGGGAGGTAGATGTCGTGACGGACACGGTCGAGGCGGGCGTGGTGGAGGCCGGCGAGGGCGGCGGGCTGGAGCTGCCCGAGTCCTGGCGCCCGGTGCTGGGCGCCGAGACGGAGAAGCCGTACTTCGCCGAGCTGGCGGCCTTCGTGGCGGCCGAGCGTGCGCAGCACCAGGTGTTCCCGCCGAGCGGCCAGGAGTTCGCCGCGCTGGAGGCCACGCCGTACGAGAAGGTCCGGGTGCTGGTCCTCGGGCAGGACCCGTACCACGACGACGGCCAGGCCCACGGCATGAGCTTCTCGGTGCTGCCCGGCACCAGGACGCCGCCCTCGCTGCGCAACATCTTCAAGGAGCTGGACGCCGACCTCGGCATCCCCGCCCCGGACAACGGCTACCTGATGCACTGGGCCGAACAGGGCGTCCTGCTGCTCAACGCGGTGCTCACGGTGCGCGCGCACGAGGCCAACTCGCACAAGGCGAAGGGCTGGGAGAAGTTCACCGACGCCGTGATCAAGGCGGTGAGCGAGCGCGAGGAGCCGGTGGTCTTCGTGCTGTGGGGCAACTACGCGAAGAAGAAGCTGCCGCTGATCGACACGTCCAAGCACGTGGTCGTGCAGGGGGCGCACCCGTCGCCGCTGTCGGCCAAGCTGTTCTTCGGCAGCCGCCCGTTCTCGCAGATCGACACGGCGCTGGACGGCTTCGGCGGCGAGCCGATCGACTGGCAGGTGCCCAACCTGAAGCAGGGCTGAGCACCTGGGGCTGAGCGCCCGGGAGTTGGGTGAGGGGCGGTCCGGGCGGGCGGGGTCGCCCGTCCGCCCGCTCACGGCCACCCGGCGTTCACCGCCCGTCGCGGGCGGGCGGTGGCCGGTGTGCTTAGCTGGTGCCGACCGGTCGCCGGACCGGCTCTGGGGGGAGGGGCGGTACGTGCGCCGGGTGGGACGGGTAGTGGCAATCCGACGGGCCGTGGGGGCGGCCCTGGTCGTGCTGTTGGCGGGGGCCGCGGGCTGTAGCGGTTCGACCGCCGGATCGGCCAAGGGATCACCCGGCGGCCCGGGCGGCGGCGCATCGGCCGGTGCCGCGGCCGGCGGGAACGCCGCCGTACCCACAGCCGCGCCCACCGCCTCCGCCGCGAACCCGGGCACCGGCCCCGCGGGCCTCGCCCAGCTCCCCGGCCAGGCCTTCTACGTCTCCGACCAGACCAACGCCGCCCGGCAGGTGACCGCCCTGCGCGGCCAGGGCCGGCCGGCGGAGGCCGACACGCTGCTGCGGATCGCCGCCCAGCCCTCCTCGCAGTGGCTCGGCGAGCAGGGCGCCAAGGAGATCGCCGAACAGGTCAGCCGCCGGGCCGCCGAGGCGGACCGGACGGCGGTCTTCGTCGCCTACAACATCCCGCACCGCGACTGCGGCCTGTACTCGGCCGGCGGCGCCGCCGACGCCGCCTCCTACCGGGCCTGGATCAGCGGTGTCGCGGAGGCCCTCGGCGACCGCAAGGCCTGGGTGGTGCTGGAGCCGGACGCCGTCGCGCACACCCTGGACAGCTGCGGGATCAAGGGCGACCTGGCCGCCGAGCGGTACGGCCTGCTGGCCTTCGCCGTGCAGGAGCTGAAGAAGCGTCCGCAGGTGCGGGTCTACCTGGACGCGGGCAACCCCGGCTGGTCGCAGGACCCGGCCGAACTGTCCACCGCGCTGCGCAAGTCGGGGATCGCGGCGGCGGACGGCTTCGCGGTGAACGTCGCCAACTTCTACGACACCGGCCGCAACACGGCCTACGGCGGCCAGCTCTCCGCCGCCCTGGGCGGGAAGCACTTCGTCATCGACACCAGCCGCAACGGCAACGGCCCGCTGGGCGGCGACGCCTGGTGCAACCCGCCCGGCCGCGCGCTCGGTGAGCGGCCGACCGCCGACACCGGCCGGGCCGGGGTCGACGCCTACCTGTGGATCAAGAATCCGGGGGAGTCGGACGGCGAGTGCGGGCGCGGCGAGCCCCGGGCGGGCGAGTTCTGGCTGCCGTACGCGCTCGGCCTGGCGCAGGCCGCCCGCTGAGGGGGCTGATCCGCACCAGTGTCGGTCTGCACCAGTGCGGGTCCGCGCCAGTGCGGGTCTGCACCAGTCCGGGTCCGTACCAGGCCGTGACGCACCCGGTGTCGCTCAGCCGGTCACCTGGATCCAGCGCGCGACCGACGGAGTACCGGCGGCGTCGGTCAGGAACAGCATGTACCAGCCGGGCGGCAGCAGATTGGGGTTGGCGGGGAGCGTGAGCGAGACCCCGTCGGCCGTGCGACCGCTGATGTCCAGGGCCACCGACCGCTGTTCGACGTCGGTCACGTGGGTGACCGAACTCGGCCGGATCAGCTTGGCGGTGGCGACCGCGTCCGGCCGGACGGTGCCGATCCGCACGGTGGTGCCGAGCTTCGCGGCCTCCGGCGCGGCGGCCACCTGTGGGCGGTCGCCGTGGAACAGGTACGGCGGGGTGTAGATCTCGATGCGCTGCTCGAAGCCGCCCGGCGTGGTCTCGGCCTTGTCCGCGAACAGCGGGTTGGAACCGAGCACGGCCACCCGGCCGTCCGGCAGCAGCAGTGCCTCGGAGTGGTAGTTGCGGCCGACGGCGGGCTCGGCGGCGGTGCTGAAGCTGTTGGTGTCCGGGTGGTACACCTGCGCCTTGAGCAGGTCGCTGGCGCCCCGGCCCCGGTAGCCGCTGGAGCCGCCGGTGGTGAACACGGTGTCGTCCGGGAGGATCACGCTGTTCAGGTAGCGGGTGCCGCCGGCCGGCAGGTCCGGGCCCGGGGTGAAGGCGGGCTTGGCGGCGGAGAGGTCGACGATGTCGGTGCGGGCGGTGGACAGCGGCGACTCGCCGACGCCCCCGCCGCCGAGCACCATCACCTTCTGGGCCTGCGCGGGCGGCAGCAGCACCGAGGACGAGGTCTCGGTGAGGGCCGGGTCGCGCAGGCCGGGGACGGGCTGGAAGCCGTTGTTCGACAGGTCCCACACCCCGGGGTCGCGGCCCTTGTCGGCCGGGCCGTAGCCGCCGTTGGAGCCCGAGTAGAAGAGCTTGCCGGAGGCGGTCAGGAAGATCGACGGGTAGGTCGGGAAGTAGCGGTCCGGGCCCTTGGACCAGGTCTTGTTCTTCGGGTCGTAGATCTCGTTGTCGTTGCCGTTGAGGATCTCCCCGGTGTCGTCCAGGCCCGAGACGGTGACCACCCGTCCGTCCCCCAGTCCGGTGAGCGTCGGGTACCAGCGGGCGTACGCCATGTCGGTGACCTGCTCGTACAGCTCGGTGTCCGGGTTGAACTCGAACGCGGAGCGGATGCCCTGGTACTCCTGCTTGTCCAGGGTCAGCTTGGTGCTCTGTCCGTACAGGTTGCGGGCGTCGACCCCGGCCAGGCCCTTGATCCGGTACTGGGCGGGGGAGTCGGTGACGTAGTCGGCGCCCTCGCCGACCGCCTCGACGAACACGTGCTGCTCGCCGGCGGTGACGACGGTCTGCTTGCCGGTGCCCGTCTTCACCGCGGCCGGGACGGTCACCGGCACGGTGGAGGCGTACTCGCGTCCGTTCGGGCCGACGAAGACGGTGCCCTTGGGGAACGTCCTGGCGCGCTCGGGGCTCTCGTTGCGCACCCGCATGACGCCGGCCGCCCTCTTCACCACGCCCGCCAGCTTCTCGTACCGCTGGGTGCCGCCGGCCACCAGGACGCGGCCGTCCGGCAGCGAGGCGTG
The DNA here is from genome assembly GCF_042731835.1 of Kitasatospora sp. NPDC059817. Taxonomy (NCBI): domain Bacteria; kingdom Bacillati; phylum Actinomycetota; class Actinomycetes; order Kitasatosporales; family Streptomycetaceae; genus Kitasatospora; species Kitasatospora sp. NPDC059817. Next base: position 39,166 of record NZ_JBHWIR010000067.1, read on the forward strand.
GCCGCCGCAGAACATGTCGGCCGGGGTGGGTATCAGCTTGTAGGTGTTCGCGGCCGGGTCCCAGAGCAGGCTGCGGAAGCTGCCCGCGTCGAAGCGCTTCTCGTCGTTGCCGGAGCCGGCCACGATGAGGACCTTGCCGGTGCGCAGCAGCGTGGCGTGGACGGCGTTGACCCGGAACTCGGCGGGGAGCGTGAGGGTCTGCCAGTGGCCGTACTCCGCCTTGTAGTCGGGGCGGTTGATCACGTACTGGTGGTACTGCTGGCCGGCGAAGCCGAGGACGGCGGGCGCGTTCATCCCGGCGACGGTCAGCGCGACGGTGCTGCCGAGGGCGAAGCGCTTGGTCCGGCCGGTATTGTGGATCTTCACGGTGGTTGGTCCCCTCGTGAGGTTCGGGAGCTCGTGAGGTTCGGGGTGGCTGGCGGTTCGGGTGTGCTGGCGGGTCGGGCG
>NZ_JBHWIR010000068.1:0-9531 GCF_042731835.1 Kitasatospora sp. NPDC059817
TTACCCCCCCCACCCGCGCAACCCCCAACCCTGGGGGTGTGGGGGGGTGGGTTTTGTTTATACTCCACCGCACCCCGGGCCCGCGCGGGGGGTCCGGGGTTCGGTGGGCGACAACCGTCCGGCTACGGTCAGTCGTTGGAGCCGGGGGTGGTCTTGGCGATCTGCATCAGGAACTCGGCGTTGCTCTTGGTCTGCTTCATCTTGTCCAGGAGCAGCTCGATCGCCTGCTGCGAGTCGAGCGCGTGCAGCACCCGGCGCAGCTTCCAGACGATGGCCAACTCCTCGCTGCCGAGCAGGATCTCCTCCTTGCGGGTGCTGGAGGCGTCCACGTCGACGGCCGGGAAGATGCGCTTGTCCGAGAGCTTGCGGTCGAGCTTGAGCTCCATGTTGCCGGTGCCCTTGAACTCCTCGAAGATCACCTCGTCCATGCGCGAGCCGGTCTCGACCAGCGCGGTGGCCAGGATGGTCAGCGAGCCGCCGTTCTCGATGTTGCGCGCGGCGCCGAAGAACTTCTTCGGCGGGTACAGCGCGGTCGAGTCGACACCACCGGACAGGATGCGGCCGGAGGCCGGCGCCGCCAGGTTGTAGGCGCGGCCGAGGCGGGTGATCGAGTCCAGCAGGATGACCACGTCGTGGCCCAGCTCCACCAGGCGCTTGGCGCGCTCGATGGCCAGCTCGGCGACGGTGGTGTGGTCCTCGGCCGGGCGGTCGAAGGTCGAGGAGATGACCTCGCCCTTCACCGACCGCTGCATGTCGGTGACCTCTTCCGGACGCTCGTCGACCAGGACGACCATCAGGTGGCACTCGGGGTTGTTGTGGGTGATCGCGTTGGCGACCGCCTGCAGCACCATCGTCTTGCCGGTCTTCGGCGGCGCGACGATCAGACCTCGCTGGCCCTTGCCGATCGGCGACACCAGGTCGATGATCCGGGTGGTCAGGATGCCCGCCTCGGTCTCCAGGCGCAGCCGGTCCTGCGGGTAGAGCGGGGTGAGCTTGTTGAACTCGGGGCGGCCGCGACCGCTCTCCGGGTCCATGCCGTTGACGGAGTCCAGCCGCACCATGGCGTTGAACTTCTCGCGGCGCTCGCCGTCCTTGGGCTGGCGCACCGCGCCGGTGATGGCATCGCCCTTGCGCAGGCCGTTCTTGCGGACCTGGGCGAGCGAGACGTAGACGTCGTTCTGGCCCGGCAGGTAGCCGGAGGTGCGCACGAACGCGTAGTTGTCGAGGATGTCGAGGATGCCCGCGACCGGGATCAGGACGTCGTCCTCGCCGACCTGCGGCTCGGCGGGGCCGGCCTCGAAGCCCTCGCGGCGGGCGCCACGGCCCCGGCGGTCGCGGTAGCGGCCACGGCGGCCGCGGCGGCCGTCGCCGAACTCGTCGTCGTCGTAGCCGCCCTGCTGGATCTGCGGCTGCTGGGTCTGCTGGCCGCCCTGGCGGGCCTGCTGGCCGTCGCCCTGAGCGGCCTGCTGCTGGCCGCCGCCCTGCTGGGGCTGGCGGTCGGTGCGCTCGCGGCGGTTGCGGCGGTCGCGGCGCGACTCGCGGGAGTCGCCGTCCTGGGCCTCGCCGCCGTCCTGGCGCTCGGCCCGCTCGGGGCGCTCCGCCCGCTCCGGGCGGTCGCTGCGGTCCCGGCGGTCCCGGCGGTCGCGACGGGTCTCGGTGCGGCCCTCCTCGCGGCCCTCGAAGGCGCGGGTCTCGGCCTGGCGGGTCTCGGCCTGCTTGGGCTCGGCCACGACGACGGCGGCGTCGGCCGTGACGTCGGCGGTCGGGGCGCCGGCGGCCGAGGTGGCGCGGCGGCGGGTGCGCTCGGCACGGGCGGGCGCGGCGGTCTCGGCGGCGGCCTGGACCGGGATCTCGATCTGGGCCTGCGACTCGGCGGCGGCCGGGGCCGCGGCGGCCGCAGCGGCGGCGGCCTTGGTGCGGCGGGCCGGCTTCTCGGCCGGCGCCTCGGCGGCGTCCGCCTTGGCGGCGGTGCGCTTGGTGGCGGCGGCCGGAGCACCACCGGCGGCGAGCAGCGGGTCTCCGCCGCTCTTCTCCTTGATGGTCTCGATCAGCTGGCTCTTGCGCATGCGTCCGGTACCGGTGATGCCCAGGTCCCCGGCGAGCTTCTGCAGCTCGGCCAGGACCATGCCGTCCAGGCCAGCGGCGGCGGTACGGCGGCGCCGCGCCGGGGTCGCGGGGGCGGCGGCTGCGTCCGACGCCTCGGCGTCCTGGCGCGCGCCCATCAGATCGGTGGAGTCGCTCACTAAGGGTCCTTCCCTGGAGCGGACGTCGGCCTGTCTGGCTCGGCGACCGGTTGTGCTGTCCTGACCGACGCTCGACTGCGTCGGTCCGAGGCGGTGATCCCCCGAAAGGCGGAAGCCGGTCGAGGGAGAGCTGCGAGGTGCGGTGCGTGAAGCACGGTGGTGCTGAGTGGCGCGGCGGGCCGGTCGGTCGTGTGCCGACCGGGCGTACCCCCACGCTTGCCTGCGAATCCCGGGCCCCCGTCGCGTGACGGTGGACCGCGCTCCGCCCGTCCTGGCCTCAAGGTGGGAGGCCGCGAGTGGGAGTCAGGTGCCGTCACGGCTTCGGGATGCGGCCGCGTGTCGCGCAGGCAGGCTGCGTACGCGCTGCGGTGGGCTCCCGGAGAATCGTCGCCCCGTGCATCGCCGCGACTCCACGGCAGTGGAGTGCTGGGATCGGGACGCGGCGCACCGAGCCCCGGAGGGCACCTGGTGCAGCAATGAGGTTAACACTACCGACCCCCTCAGACATTCCCCAGCCTTGCGCTTGCCAATCGTGTCCGGACGGCCCGGCTCGGCAGGTGGCCGGGCCAGGCCGGACGAGCAGCCCGGACGGGCCGTTCAGCCGTCCAGCGGGAGCACGGTGGCCCCGATCCGGTCGAGCTCCAGGCGGTGCGCGGCGAACGCCGGGTCGCCGCCGTGGCCGTGGTGCCCGGCGAAGGAGAGCACCTTGTCGGCGCCCGCCTCGTCGGTGAGCGCGAGGACGGTCGGGCCGGCCCCGGAGATCACCGCGGGGACGCCCTCCGCGCGCAGCGCGCCCACCAGGGCGGCGCTGTCGGGCATGGCGGAGGAGCGGTAGTCCTGGTGCAGGCGGTCCTCGGTGGCGGCGAGCAGCAGCTCGGGCCGCCTGGTCAGCGCCTCGACCAGCAGCGCGGCGCGGCCGGCGTTGACGGCGGCGTCGGTCAGCGGGACGGTCTTCGGCAGCAGGCCGCGGGCGGTCTCGGTGAGCACCTCGTCGGCGGGGACGAACACCACCGGGACGACCTGGTCGGAGGGCTCCAGGCTGACCGCCTTGGCCGACTCCTCGTCCGTCCAGGCGATGGTGAAGTTGCCGCGCAGGCAGGCCGCGACGTTGTCGGGGTGGCCCTCCAGCTCGGAGGCGAGGGCCAGCAGCGCGTCGTCGTCCAGCGCGGACGGGCCGCCGATGGTGACCGCGCGGGCGGCCACGATGCCGGCGCAGATCGCGGCCGAGGAGGAGCCGAGGCCGCGGCCGTGCGGTATCCGGTTGGCACAGACCACTTCGAGGCCGCGCGGCTGGCCGCCGAGGCGGTCGAAGGCGGCGCGCATCGAGCGGACCAGCAGGTGGCGCTCGTCGCGGGGCAGCGTCTCGGCGCCCTCGCCGGCGATGTCGATGGAGAGCCCGGAGTCGGCGACCCGGACGACCACGTCGTCGTACAGGCCCAGCGCGAGGCCGAAGGCGTCGAAGCCCGGGCCGAGGTTGGCGCTGGTCGCGGGAACCCGGACCCGGACGGCGGCGGCACGGAACGCGGGACCGGCCATGCGGTGGACTCTCCTGGGGAAATCGGGCGGCGCGGATCGCGTCGTCGGTGCGAAGGCGGGGAATGGACCGCAGGCCCCGGCGGGGCGGGCGGTCACGGTCGTTGGCGCGGCCTGGAGAAGGCCGGACCCGGGGCATGTGCCACACGGCCGAACCCAGAGTATCGAAGAGAGGTTCCCCAGTGGTACACCCCGTGGTCCTCCGATCTGGTGTGTTGCCGCTTCTGGCCGGAATGCGTACCGGAATCGGATCGGAATGCGCGGCGTAATTGACACAAAAGTGTCACCGGAGAACATCGACGGGGCGGCCCCCCCCAAAGTGGGCCCCGCGCCGGGGGGGGCGGGCCCCCCCGCCCCCCGCCCGGCACTGCCACCCCCCCCCCCCCCGGCCGCGGCCGACCCCCGAAAGGGTCGGCCCGTCGAGGCGTCGGGCGCCCGCAGGGCCCGACGGCAGGTCAGTCCAGCAGGCCCAGGCGCTGCGCCGCCGCCTCCGGGTCGATCGGGACGATCTGCGGCTGCGGTGCGCCGGCCACCGCCCAGTCCGGGTCCTTGAGGCCGTTGCCGGTCACGGTGCAGACGATGCGCTGGCCCGGGTCGACCAGGCCGGCCTCCGCCTTGGCCAGCAGGCCGGCCACCGAGGCAGCCGAGGCGGGCTCCACGAAGACGCCCTCCTGTGCGGCCAACAGCCGGTAGGCAGACAGGATCTGACGATCCGTCACCTTGTCGATGAGGCCGCCCGACTCGTCCCGCGCGGCGAGCGCGAAGTCCCAGGAGGCCGGGTTGCCGATCCGGATCGCGGTGGCGATGGTCTGCGGCTTGAGCACCGGCGCGCCGTCCACGATCGGGGCCGAGCCGGAGGCCTGGAAGCCCCACATCCGCGGGGTGCGCGTGGCCAGGCCGTCGGCGGAGTACTCGCGGTAGCCCTTCCAGTACGCGGTGATGTTGCCCGCGTTGCCGACCGGCAGGACGTGGATGTCCGGGGCGTCGCCGAGCATGTCGACGATCTCGAAGGCCGCGGTCTTCTGACCCTCGATCCGCACCGGGTTCACCGAGTTGACCAGCGCCACCGGGTACTTCTCGGACAGTTCACGCGCGAGGGTGAGGCAGTCGTCGAAGTTCCCGTCCACCTGGAGGATCTTGGCGCCGTGCACCAGCGCCTGGCCCATCTTGCCGAGGGCGATCTTGCCCTGCGGGACGAGCACCGCGCAGACCATCCCGGCCCGCACCGCGTACGCGGCGGCGGAGGCCGAGGTGTTGCCGGTGGAGGCGCAGATGACGGCCTGCGCCCCCTCCTCCTTGGCCTTGGAGATGGCCATCGTCATCCCGCGGTCCTTGAAGGAGCCCGTCGGGTTGGCGCCCTCGACCTTGAGGTAGACCTCGCAGCCGGTGCGCTCGGACAGCACCTGGGCGGGGACCAGCGGCGTGCCGCCCTCCAGCAGGGTGACCACCGGGGTGGCCGCGGTGACCGGCAGGCGGTCCCGGTACTCCTCGATCAGGCCGCGCCACTGGTGGGTGTGCGCGCCTCGGACGACGTTCTCGGCAACGGCGTTCATGGCTGTTCCTTACTCCCCTTCGACCCGCATGATGCTGGCCACGTCCCGCACGCTGTCCAGCGCGCGGAGCTTGTCGACCGTCGCCGACAGCGCGGCGTCGGTGGCACGGTGAGTGACCACGACGAGCGAGGCGTCGCCGTCGCGGCCCTGCTGGCGCACGGTGTCGATGGAGACGCCGTGCTCCGCGAAGACGGACGCGACCTGGGCGAGGACGCCCGCACGGTCGTCCACGTCCAGGCTGACGTGGTAGCGGGTGACCACCTCGTCCATCGGCTTGGCGGGCAGCTGCGTGTACACCGAGTCACCGGGACCGGTGGCGCCGGCCAGCTTGTTGCGACAGACCGCGACCAGGTCGCCGAGCACCGCGGAGGCGGTCGGCGAGCCGCCCGCGCCCGGGCCGTAGAACATCAGCCGGCCGGCCGCCTCGGCCTCGACGAACACCGCGTTGTACGCCTCGCGGACGGAGGCCAGCGGGTGCGACAGCGGGATCATCGCCGGGTGGACCCGCGCGGTGACGGACTCGCCGTCCGCCGCCCGCTCGCAGATCGCGAGCAGCTTGACCACGCAGCCCATCTCCTTGGCGGAGGCGATGTCGGCGGCGGTCACCTCGGTGATGCCCTCGCGGTACACGTCCGCCGCGGTGACCTTGGTGTGGAAGGCGATGCCGGCCAGGATCGCGGCCTTGGCGGCGGCGTCGAAGCCCTCGACGTCGGCCGTCGGGTCGGCCTCGGCGTAGCCCAGCGCGGTGGCCTCCTCCAGCGCCTCCGAGTAGCCGGCGCCGGAGGTGTCCATCTTGTCGAGGATGAAGTTGGTGGTGCCGTTGACGATGCCCAGCACCCGGTTGACCTTGTCCCCCGCGAGGGACTCGCGCAGCGGGCGCAGCAGCGGGATCGCGCCCGCCACCGCGGCCTCGTAGTACAGGTCCACCCCGGCCCCGGCGGCCGCGGCGTGCAGCTCGGTGCCGTCCTTGGCGAGCAGCGCCTTGTTGGCGCTGACCACCGAGGCGCCCCGCTCGAACGCCGACAGGATGAGGTGTTTGGACGGCTCGATGCCGCCGACGACCTCGACCACCACGTCGATGTCGCCCCGGTTGACCAGGGCCTCGGCGTCGGTGGTGATCAGGTGCTCGGGCACGCCCGGACGCACCCGGCCGGCCCGGCGGACCGCGATCCCGGCGAGCTCGACCGGGGCACCGATGCGCGCGGCGAGGTCGTCGGCCGTCGTCGTCATGATGCGCGCCACCTCGGAGCCCACCACACCACAACCCAGCAACGCCACCTTCAGCGGGCGCGTACGCATCATCCGACTCCGCTCTGCATTCTTCGTGCTTCGGTAATTCCGGCGGGATTCTGGGGGCCGCCGGGAACTTCGGTCCGTACCAGTCTCGGGGACTTCCCGCACGGATCTACGGTCGTTCCATGATCTGAGACAAGGATTTCGTCATCCGATATCGAGACGCAGGAGATCCTCCTCCGTCTCGCGCCGGACGATCACCCGCGCGGCACCGTCCTTGACGGCCAGCACGGGAGGCTTCAGGGCGTGGTTGTAATTGCTCGCCATCGAGCGGCAGTACGCGCCGGTGGCGGGCACCGCGATCAGGTCGCCCGGGGCCAGGTCGGCCGGCAGGAAGGCGTCCCGGACCACGATGTCGCCGGACTCGCAGTGCTTGCCGACCACCCGCACCAGCATCGGCTCGGCGTCGCTGCGGCGCGACACCAGGGCCACCGAGTACTCGGCGTCGTACAGCGCGGTCCGGATGTTGTCGGACATCCCGCCGTCCACGCTGACGTAGGTGCGCAGGCCCTCCAGCGGCTTGACGGTGCCGACCTCGTACAGCGTGAACGCCGTCGGGCCGACGATCGCCCGGCCCGGCTCCACGCTCAGCCGGGGGGTGTCCAGGTTCGCGGCGGCGCACTCGCGGCGCACGATGTCGGCCAGCGCGGCCGCGATCTCGGCCGGCTCGCGCGGGTCGTCCTCGCTGGTGTACGCGATGCCCAGGCCGCCGCCCAGGTCGATCTCGGGCAGCTCGACGCCGTGCTCGTCGCGGATCTCGGCCAGCAGGCCGACCACCCGGCGGGCGGCCACCTCGAAGCCGGCGGTGTCGAAGATCTGCGAGCCGATGTGCGAGTGGATGCCGCGCAGCTCCAGGCCCTCGTGCCCGAGTACCCGGCGCACGGCCTCGGCCGCCGATCCGTTGCCCAGTGACAGCCCGAACTTCTGGTCCTCGTGCGCCGTGGCGATGAACTCGTGGGTGTGCGCCTCGACGCCGACAGTGATCCGGATCAGCACCTGCTGGCGGACGCCCTGGCGGGCCGTGATGGCGGCCAGCCGCTCGATCTCCTCGTAGGAGTCGACCACGATGCGCCCGACGCCGGTCTTCACCGCGTGTTCGAGCTCGTCCGCCGTCTTGTTGTTGCCGTGCAGCGCGATCCGCTGCGGCGGCATCCCGGCGGCCAGCGCCACCGTCAGCTCGCCGGAGCTGCACACGTCGAGGTTCAGGCCCTCCTCGTGCAGCCAGCGCACGATCGCCTTGGAGAGGAACGCCTTGCCGGCGTAGAAGACGTCCGCCTCGGTGCCGAAGGCGTCGCGCCAGGCCCGCGCCCGGGCCCGGAAGTCGTCCTCGTCGAGCACGTAGGCCGGCGTGCCGAACTCGGCCGCCAGGGACTTGACGTCGATCCCGCCGACGGTGGCCACGCCCTCGGCGTCGCGGGCGACGGTGCACGACCAGACCTTGGGGTCGAGCGCGTTCAGGTCGGCCGGCGGGGCGGAGTAGTGGCCCTCGGGCAGCACGTCACCGTGACGGGGGCCTGCGGGGTGTGCGGAGCGAGACATGTCCTGCTTCCTTGACCTATGGCGAGGGGCGGCGACGGTCTCCGTTGACCGTCAGCCGCCCCCGCTGCGCACTTGGGGGTGGTGCCTACATCCGCTCGGGCGCCGTGACGCCCAGGAGCGTCAGGCCGTTGGCCATCACCGTTCGCGTGGCCTCGACCAGCCAGAGCCGGGCGCGGTGCGTGTCCGTGAGCTCCTCGTCGCCCTTGGGCAGGAACATGCAGTTCTCGTACAGGCGGTGGTACTTGCCCGCCAGGTCCTCCAGGTAGCGGGCGACCCGGTGCGGCTCGCGCAGCTCGCCGGCCGTGGCCAGGATCCGCGGGAACTCGCCGAGGGCACCGAGGATGTCGTTCTCCCACACGGTGGCGAGCAGCTCGGGCTTGAAGTCCTGCGCCGCGCCCTTGTCGACACCGAGCTGCGCGGCCTTGCGGGCCACACCGCACATCCGGGTGTGCGCGTACTGGACGTAGTAGACCGGGTTCTCGTTGGACTGGCTGGTCAGCACGTTGATGTCGAGCGTGATGGTGGAGTCCGTGGGGGACCGCGTCAGGGTGTAGCGGGCGGCGTCCACGCCGATCCACTCGATCACGTCGTCGATCGTGATGATGTTGCCGGCCCGCTTGGACATGCGGACCTCTTCGCCGTCGCGAAGCATCTTCACGAACTGGCCGATCTTGACCTCGATGTTGCGGTCCATGTCGTCGCCCGCGCAGGCCACGATGGCCTTCAGCCGGTTGACGTAGCCGTGGTGGTCGGCGCCCAGCATGTAGACGGAGACCTCGGCACCGCGGTCCCGCTTCGACAGGTAGTACGCGGCGTCGGCGGCGAAGTAGGTGGTCTCGCCGTCGGCCTTGACCAGGACGCGGTCCTTGTCGTCGCCGAAGTCGGTGGTGCGCAGGAAGACCGCGCCGTCCTGCTCGAAGACGTGGCCCTGCTCGCGCAGCCGGTCCATGGCCTTCTCGACCGCGCCGGAGTCGTGCAGCGACTTCTCCGAGAACCAGACGTCGAAGTGGGTACCGAACTCCTGCATCGAGCGCTGGATCTCGGCCACCATGAGCTTGAGGCCCTCGGTGCGGAAGGCCTCCAGCTGCTCGGCGTCGGGCAGGTCGAGCACGCCCGGGACGCCGTCGGTGATGGCCTTGGCGATGTCGCCGATGTACTCGCCCACGTAGCCGTCGGCGGGGACGGGCTGACCGTTCGCGGCGGCCTTCAGCGAGCCGGCGAACTTGGAGATCTGCACGCCGGCGTCGTTCAGGTAGTACTCGGTGGTGACGTCGGCGCGGGGGGGGGGGGCCCGCCCCCCCCCCCCGCCCCCGGCGCGCGGCGCCCGGGCGGCGCCGCGCGGGGGGGGGGGCGGGGGGGGTGGGGGCGGT
>NZ_JBHWIR010000068.1:9541-38854 GCF_042731835.1 Kitasatospora sp. NPDC059817
TACATCCGCCCCCGGGCCTAATTCGTGTTTATCGACGGTGTCGCCGGGGCCGCCGGCCGCCCCCCCCCCCCCCCCCCCCCCCCCCCCCCCCGCGGCCCAGCGGACGCCGCCGATGTGGATCGGGCCGGTCGGGTTGGCGGAGACGAACTCCAGGTTGATCTTCAGGCCCTTGAGCGCCCCGTTGCGTCCGTAGGCCTCGCCCGTCTCGACGATGGTGCGCGCCAGCGCGCCCTGGGTCGCGGCGTCCATGGTGATGTTCAGGAAGCCCGGCCCGGCGATGTCGACCTTGGCGACGCCGGTGATCCCTCGCAGGCGGTCGGCCAGCAGTTCCGCCACGGCTCGCGGCGGGCGGCCGGCCGCCTTGGCGAGCTGGAGGGCCACGTTGATCGCGTAGTCGCCGTGGTCCCTGTTCTTGGGTCGCTCGACCGTCACGTGCTCGGGCACGGCGACGGTCAGCTCGCCCGCCTCGACGGCGGCGCTCACTGCGGCCTGGACTGCCTGGGAAAGCTCTGCGGGTGTCACGACGCCAAGCGTAGGCGAGACGGGGTACCCGCCCGCCACCCGGTTTGCCGGTCGGGACGCCCGCGGGCGCTCCCGTCAGCGGTGTCAGCCTCGATCCGTCCGCTCTGTTCGCTCAGGGCGAAACCCGCTCGGCTGTCCGCCCAGGGTCATCAGCCGCCGCACCAGCGCCACCAGATCGGCCGGGTCGAAGGGCTTGCCGAGGTAGCCGTCCACCCCGACGGCCTCCCCCAGGTCCAGATCGGCCGGGGTGCAGGCGCTCACGATCGCGATCGGCAGCCGGCTGGTCCCCGGGGTCGCGCGCAGCCGGGCCGCCGTCCGCAGGCCGTCCAGGCGCGGCATCATCACGTCCAGCGTCACCACGTCCGGCTTCACCCGGCGGACCACCTCCAGGCACTCGGCGCCGTCGGCGGCGGTCACCACCTCGAAGCCCTCAAGCTCCAGGTTGACCCTGATCAGCTGGCGGATCACCTCGCTGTCGTCCACCACGAGGACCCGCCCGGACACTCCCGACACCTCACCGAGGGTATCGGCGCCCCCGCCGCCCCGTCCGGCCTTTGGGCACTTCCACCGCCCCCGCCGCCCGCCGCCGACGCACCCCGCACCCGCTCCCGCTCCCCCGCCGCAAACCCGTGCACGGACCACGCCCGGAGCCTGGTAGTGTTCTTCACGTCGGAGGCCGAAACGCCGACGACATCGAGCAGGCCCCCGTAGCTCAGGGGATAGAGCACCGCCCTCCGGAGGCGGGTGCGTAGGTTCGAATCCTACCGGGGGCACTTCGCAAGAAGTGCAACTGAGGCCCAGATCAGTGGAGTTGATCCACGGATCTGGGCCTTCGTCATGTCCGGGCCCGGTCGGCGGCGCGCGCTGCGGGCCCGGCCGGGCTCAGGACGAGGTGCCCTCGACCTGGGAGACCAGCCCGGCGATGGTGTGGTCGAAGTAGGCGCTGTAGGACGCGTCGTCGCTGTCGCCGCCCTGCTGGTAGCCGCCGATGGCGCCGACCACGTCGCCGGTGGCGACGTTGATCCAGGGGCCGCCGCTGGTGCCGGACGGGTAGGCGGGGCAGTCGATGACGCGCTGGTAGGTGCTCTGCCGGCCGGTGGTGTTGGTGCACAGGAGGGGCTCCTCGGCGTCGCCGGGGTAGCCGTAGAGGCGGACGGTGGCGCCGAAGGGCTCGTCGGCGCCGAGCCGGTTGCCGCCGACCACGTCCTCGACGTTGCGGCCGTTGTTCGGGGCCGTCTCCAGGATGGCGAAGTCCTCGTCCTGGTCGCCCTTCTGGGACCAGCCGGTGGTGGTGTGGACCGCGGTGACCTGCCAGCTGCCGTACGGGGCGGAGCCGTCCCGGTAGCCGGGGACGAAGGTGACGCCGCCGGCGCTGCCGAGGCAGTGCGCGGCGGTCAGCAGCAGGTTGCCGCCGGGGCTGTGCAGCACGCTGGCGGTGCAGAAGTGGTTGCCGGCCGCCGCGGCGCCGCTGAACAGCGCGCCCACGGTGGCCGCTTCGGGGGTGGCGGCGGCGGTGGCGGTGGTGCCGAGGACGACGCCGCGGGTGTCGGGGGTGGCCCGCGCGGAGGGCGTCGGGGTGGCCGCCGGGGTGCTGCCCGGGTCGGCGCTCGCGCCGGCGCCCGCACTGTCGGTCGGGCCGCCCGTCGGGCCGTCCGTCGGGGCGGCGGAGGGGCTGTCGGTCGGAGCGGGGGCGTCGACCGGTGCGGGTGCGGCGGGCGCCTCGGACGCGGGCGCGGTCGCGGCCGGCGCGACGGCGGCCCGGGAGCTGCGGGCCGCCTTCCCGGCGGCCGTCGCGTCGGACAGGCTCAGCCCGTGCGTGCCGGTGACCACGGCGGCCACCACCACCGCCGAGAGCGCGGTGAACAGGGTCGGCCCCAGAAGGCTGCGGCGGCGGCGCGACGTCGGGCGGCTGTGCTGACCCATGTCTGTCTCTCCTGCCAGTGATCGACGGCTTCCCGGGGGCTGCGTGCGATCAACGACTATGCCGCTTCAGCCTGGAAAGGTCGTTACCGGTGGCTGGGATATCCATGAGAAAAAGCTCACCCGTCGGCGCGTAAGCGGTCCAGCGCGCTCCCCAGTTCCTCGGCCCCGATGAAGGCGGTGTGCGTCCCGGCGACGGTGCAGGTGAAGGCACCGGCGACCGAGCCGGCCCGGGCGCACTCCAGCGGCGGGCGGCCCCGGAACCAGGAGGCGAGGAAGCCCGCGACGAAGGCGTCCCCGGCGCCGTTGGTGTCCACCACCGGGCGGCCCGGGTCGACGGCCGGCAGGTGGTGCACCTCGTCGTCGTCGCGGGTGAGCAGGTAGCAGCCGTCGGCGCCCGCGGTGGCGGTGACGACACCAGCGCGGCCCTCGGCGAGGATCGCGCGCATCACCTGCTCGTGCCGGCCGCGGCAGCCGGCCACCGAGAGGAACACCAGGTCCGAGCCGAGCGCGTAGTCGCGGTGGTGCGGGTTGCTGCCGTCCCAGTCGTGCAGGTCGGTGGAGGTGGTGCGGCCGAGCCGGTGGAGGTCGGCGTACATGTCCCGGTTGACGCCGGTGATGGAGAGGTGGACGTGCCGGCTGCGCCGCGCGTACGGCAGGTAGAACTCGGGCGGCAGCCGCAGGTCGGCGGGGTGGCGGCCGTCGAAGAAGGAGAACCGGCGGCCGGCGGCGTCCACCAGGTTGACCCCGCGCGGGGTGCCGTGCGGGCTCACCAGGTGCGCGAAGTGCAGGCCGTGGCGCTCGTAGGAGGCGCGGACCAGGGCGCCCTGCGGGTCGTCGCCGAGGAAGTCGAGGAAGGCGGTGCGCAGGCCGAGGCGGTGGGCGCCGAGGGCGACGCCGTTGCCGGTGTGGCCGACGTAGTCGCGGACGGGTCCGACGAACAGCGAGTCGCCGGGCGGGACCTCCAGCCGGTCCACCCGGACGATGGTGTCGACGCCGGAGCCGCCGACGACGAGCAGGTCGAACTCGGGCAGCACGACGGCGCCTCCTTGGTCCCTGGACGGTGGCCAGGAGTCAAGCAGGCGCCGGAGGTTGACTGCAAGGTCTTGCTGAAAATTTCAGGGTTCTCGTCGGGGCTCTGCCGGGACGGCCGGGTGGGCCCCCGCCTGCACCTCGACCGGGGCGACGGTCGTCACGGCGGGCGCCGGCCGGTGGTCGATCACCCGGAAGGCGATCAGCGCGGCCAGCAGCAGGACGCCCGTCGACACCCAGTTCGCGACCACGTAGCCGTGCACCGTGGCCTGGGCCCGCACCGCCGGCGACGAGGCGATCCGGGTCGCCAGGAACGACGCGGTGGCACTGGCCGCGACCGTGTTCAGCAGCGCCGTGCCGAACGAACCACCCACCTGCTGGGCCGAGTTGATGGTGGCCGAGGCCGCGCCCGCCTCGCGCGGGGAGACCCCGAGGGTGGCCAGGTTCATCGACGGCATGAAGACCAGGCCCATGCCGGAGCCGAGCAGCAGCTCGGCGGGCAGCACCGTGCCGGCCCACGGGCTGTCCACCGTCATCCGGGTCAGCCAGGCCATGCCGGCCGCGGCGAGCAGCAGCCCGGGGCAGACCAGGTTCCGGGTCGGCACCCTGGTCATCAGCCGGGCCGCGAAGCCGGTCGAGCTGAGCACGATGGCGGCCGTCATGGGCAGGAAGGAGACGCCCGACAGCACCGGCGAGAAGTGCTTGATGACCTGGAGGTAGTAGGTGAGGAAGAGGAACAGGCCGAACATGCCGATCATGGCCAGGCCGACCGAGAGGGCGGCGCCGCCGCGGTTGCGGTCGGCGACGATGTGCAGCGGCAGCAGCGGGTGCGCGGTGCGCCTCTCGACCAGGACGAACACCGCGAGCAGCGCCAGGCCGAGGGCCAGCGAGCCGAGCACCAGCCCGTCGCCCCAGGTCCGGGTGACGGCCTCGGAGGTGCCGAAGACGATCGCCAGCAGGCCGCCGCAGCCGAGCAGCGCGCCGGGCAGGTCGAGCCGGACCCGGCGCCCCCTGGCGGCGTGGTCGCGCTCCAGGAGGCCGGTGGCCGCGAGGGCCGCGGCGGCGGCGATCGGGACGTTGACGAACAGGCACCAGCGCCAGTCCAGGTACTCGGTCAGCAGCCCGCCCAGGATCAGGCCGAGGGCGGAGCCGCCGGCGGCGATCGCGCCGAAGACGCCGAAGGCCGTACTGCGCTCCTTGGGGTCCGTGAAGGTGGTGGAGAGCAGCCCCAGGGCCGAGGGGGCGAGCAGGGCGCTGAACCCGCCCTGGAGGGCGCGGGCGCCGAAGAGCATGGCCGGGCCGTCCGCCGAGCCGCCGAGGGCGGAGGCGGCGGCGAAACCCAGCAGGCCGACGGTGAAGACGCGTTTGCGGCCGAAGAGGTCGCCCAGCCGTCCGCCGAGCAGCAGCAGGCCGCCGAAGGCGAGCGTGTAGGCGGTGATCACCCACTGCCGGTCGGCGTCGGAGATGCCCAGGTCCCGCTGGGCCGACGGCAGCGCGATGTTCACGATGGTGACGTCGAGGACGATCATGAGCTGGGCGACGGCGATGACCGCCAGCGCCCACCAGCGGCGGCTGTCCGCGTTCTCATGACCGGTGGCGGTTCGCGCAGACACTGGTCAGCCTTCCGGAGGGGTACGGAGGGGTCACGCAGTCGGGGAAGTCACGCAGTCGCCTTCAAGCGAAGCTCCCGCACGGACGGATGGCAAGGAAAAACCTCACCAAATCGACCTTTTCGGGCCAAAGGGCCAGCGGCCCCGGGACTCGCGGACGAGACCCGGGGCCGGCGGCCGCCCTACAGTGCGGACAGCTCCTCGACCAGGTCGTCCAGCCCCAGCGAGCCCTGCGAGAGCGCCGCCATGTGCCAGGCCTTGAGGTCGAACTCCTCGCCGCGCGCCTCGTGCGCCGCCCGCGCCGCCGCCCGGCCGCGCAGCCAGGCGCGCTCGCCCAGCTTGTAGCCGATCGCCTGGCCGGGCATGCCCAGGTAGCGGACCAGCTCGCTGTCCAGGTAGTCGGGGGTCAGGCCGCAGTATCGGCCGAAGAACTCCCGGGCCGCCTCCGGGCTGACCGGCTCGCCCGGCAGGTACGGGGAGTCGGCCGGGAAGTCCAGGCCCGCGTGCATGCCGATGTCGACGATCACCCGCAGCGCGCGCATCATCTGCGCGTTGAGGTAGCCGAGGCGGTGGCCCGGGTCGGTGAGGTAGCCGAGCTCGTCCATCAGGCGCTCGGCGTACAGCGCCCAGCCCTCCAGGTTGGCGCTCACCCCGCCCAGGCTGACCTGGTAGGTGGAGAGCCGGTCCGCGACGTAGTTCCACTGCGCGAGCTGCAGGTGGTGGCCCGGGACGCCCTCGTGGTACCAGGTGGAGACCAGGTCCCAGACCGGGAAGCGCTCCCGGCCGAGCGCCGGCAGCCAGGTCCGCCCGGGGCGGCTGAAGTCCAGCGAGGGCGCGCTGTAGTACGGCGCGGCCGCACTGCCGGGCGGGGCGATCCTCGACTCGACCCGGGTGATCGGCTCGGCCAGGTCGAAGTGGGTGCCCTGGAGGTCCCGGACCGCCTGGTCCATCAGCTCCTGGAGGTACACCCGGGTGGCCTCGGCGCCCTCCACGGCCGGGCCGTCCGCCTCCAGCCACTTCATCGCCGCCATCGGGCCGGCGCCGGGGCGGACCTTCTCGGCCTCGGCCTCCATCTGCGCGAGCAGGTCGCGGAACTCGCCCCAGGCCCATGCGTAGGCCTCGTCCAGGTCCAGGTCGGAGCCGGTCCAGAAGCGGACGAAGCGGCGGTAGCGCTCGCGGCCGGTGGTGTCGGAGGTGTCGGCGGCGGCCGGGCCGTAGACGTCGCGCAGCCAGTCGCGCAGGGCGGCCAGCGCCTCCCCGGCGGCCTGCGCGGGCCCGGACAGCTCGGCGCGCAGGCCCTCCGGCGCGCCCTGGACGAACGCGCCGAACCAGCCGCCGGGCACGTCCCCCTCCAGCCACTCGCCGAGCTGCCCGACCACGGTGGCCACCTGGCGCGGGCCGGACAGCAGGCCGCGCTCGATGCCGGCGGCCAGCGTCTCCCGGTACTGCGCCAGCGCGAGCGGCACGCGGGCCAGCCGGCGGCCGACCACCTGCCACTCGGCCTCGGTGTCCGTCCCCATCAGGGTGAAGACGTCCCGGACCTCGTGCACCGGGGAGCCCAGGTTGCGCACCGCGCGGAAGTTCTCCCCGGCCTCGTGGACGGCGAGGGAGGCGGTCAGCCGCTCGCGCAGCAGGCGGGCGCAGCGGCGCTCCGCCTCGTCCTGCGCGGCGTCGGAGCGTTCGGCCTCGGCGAGGGCCGCCAGGGTGCGGCGGCCGAGGTCGGCGATCGCCTCGGCGCCGGCCGGCGAGAGGTCGGGCAGCCGGTCGTCCTCGGGGCTGAACCCCAGGTAGACCGCGGTCAGCGGGTCGAGTTCGGCCAGGGCCCGGACGTAACCGTCGGCGACGCGGCGCGGGGTGGTGGCGTCGGAGGTGATCAGTTCTTCAACCATTCGGACATCATGGCGTGGCGGGGGCCGATTGCAAGCCTTTACCGGGCGATCGGTGACATGCACCGGCCGACCGCCGCCGGGCGGACCCACGCAAACACACGTTCGGGAAACCGCCGCGCGCGACAGGATCCGATCGGGCCCACGCCCATTACGCTGACCGCCATGGAAGCCCGCCCCGCCACGGCAACCGACCAGGTGCCCGCCCCGGCCGCACCCGGCCCCCGCCCGCGCCGCACCGGCTACCGGCGGCTGCCGGTGCAGCAGCGCCGCGAACAGCTGATCGCGGTCGCCCTGGAACTGTTCGCCGCCCGGCCGCCCGAGGAGGTGGGCCTGGACGACGTCGCCGAGGCCGCCGGGGCCTCCCGCCCGCTGGTCTACCGCTACTTCGCGGGCGGCAAGCAGCAGTTGTACGAGGCCGCGCTGCGCAGCGCTGCCGACGAGCTGACCAGCCGCTTCACCGTCCCGCTGGCCGGGACCCCGTCCGAGCAGCTGGCGGCCGTCCTGGACGGCTACTTCGCCTTCGTGGCCGAGCACGACGCCGGCTACTCGGCGTTGCTGCGCGGCGGTTCGGTGGTGGAGACGGCCCGCACCTCGGCGATCGTCGACGACGTCCGGCGGGCGGCGCTCAAGCGGACCCTGCGGCACCTCGGCGTGCGGGAGGCCGGGCCCCGGCTGACACTGCTGGTGCGCTCGTGGATCGCGGTGGTCGAGGGCGCGTCGCTGACCTGGCTGGACGAGGGGCGCACGCTGCCGGTGGGCGAGCTGCGCGACTGGCTGGTGGACCAGTTCACGGCGATGGCGGCGGCGACCGCGCTGCACGACCCGCAGACCGCGCAGGTGCTGGCCGTGCTGCTCGCGCTGGAGGGGCCGCAGGCGTCGCGGGCCGAGCGGCTGCGCCAGGTGCTGGCGGCCCGGTGACCCGACCCCCGTGCCCGGGGTCGGGGCGGCCGGTGCCGCGCCGGCAGGGCGTTACGCCTTGCCGAGCACCTGCCGCTGGCGGCCGAGGCCCTCGATCTCGATCTCGACGATGTCGCCCGGGGCCAGGAACGGCGTGCCGGGGTGGCCCAGGGTGACGCCGGCCGGGGTGCCGGTGACGATCACGTCGCCCGGCTCCAGGACCATGAACTGGCTGACGTAGCGGACTAGTTCGAGCACCGGGAAGATCATCTTGCCGGTGTTGCCGTCCTGCCGCAGGCCGCCGTTGACCCACAGCCGCAGCGGCAGCTGCTGCGGGTCGGCCACCTCGTCCGCGGTGACCAGCCAGGGCCCCAGCGGGGTGAAGGTCTCCGCCGACTTGCCCTTGTCCCACTGGCCGCCGCGCTCGAACTGGAAGGCCCGTTCGGTGACGTCGTTGGCGATCGTGTAGCCGGCGATCACCGCCGCGGCCTCCTCGTGCCCGGCCAGGTAGCGGGCGGTGCGGCCGATCACGACGGCCAGCTCGGCCTCGTAGTCGGTCTTCTCGCCGCCACGCGGCACCAGCACCTCGTCGTACGGGCCGACCACGGTGCAGCTCGGCTTGAGGAAGATCACCGGCTCGTCCGGGGGCGCGACCCCGGCCTCGGCGGCGTGGTCGCGGTAGTTGAGCCCGATGCCGACCACCTTGCCCGGGCGGGCGACCGGCGCGCCCACCCGCTGCCCGGCGAGGTCCACCCGGGGCAGCGCCCCGGCGGCCACGTCCCGCGCCAGGGCGGCGGCGTCCAGCCCGGCCAGGAAGGCCCCGTCAATGTCCCGGGCACGCCCGGAGAGGTCGTACCCGATGCCGTCCTGGCCCAGCACGACCGGGCGCTCGGCGCCCGGGGGTCCGACGCGGAGGAGCTTCATCGATCCGTCACCAGCCTTTTCGTCGCAGCTCACCGGGGCGGCCGAAGACACCGCACCCGACTCTGGCAACGAGGTATATCAACGCCACCGGCCGTGAACCAGACCGTCCCGGTGGGCGGATTCCTCTCAATTCCCACAGTCGCCGCAGACGCCGAATCAGCGGCCCGCACGGTTGACAGCCTCCCGCCCGTACGGCGCCGAGGGCCCTCAGCCGCCCTGCGGACCGCCGCCGATCAGGCCGGCCAGGCTCAGCGCCCGCGGCCGGCCCGGCCCGCTCCGGGCGGCCTCCCGGTGCCAGCGGTCGAGGTCGCGCAGCGCGTCGGCCCGGACGTCCGGTTCGGCGGCCGGCTCCGCGGCCAACTCGCGCAGCAGCGCGACGGCGGCGCCCGGGCTGCCGTCCTGGGCCAGCCACAGGGCCAGGTCGTGGCAAGTGCGCAGGGTGCGCGGGTCGGCCGGGCCGCAGATCCGGGCGAGGTCGGGGATGAGCGCGGTGAGCATCTCGACGGCCTCCCCGGGGGCGCCCTGCGCGCCGCGTAGCCAGGCCTGGTCGGCCCGGCGGCGCAGCTGCTCCGGGCTGGGGTCGTCCGGGCGGAGCACCCCGGGCCGGATCCGGCGCAGCCGTTCCAGCACCTCGGCGGCGGTGGCCGGCCGGTCCGCGGGCCGTTTGGCGAGCAGCCCGGCGACCAGGTCGGCCAGCGCCGGATCGGTGCTGCGCACCCGGGGCGGGGTCTCCTCCAGGTGCTTGTACATGTACTCGGCGGCCGAGGAGGCGCGGAACGGGCGCCGCCCGGTGCAGAGTTCGTACAGCATGACGCCGAGCGCGTAGAGGTCGGCCCGGCCGTCCACGGCGGCGCCGGACCAGCACTCGGGCGCCAGGTACGGGACGGTGCCGACCACGCTGCCGGTGGAGGTGAGCACCGCGGACTGGGTGAGCAGCCGGGCGATGCCGAAGTCCAGCACCTTGGCCTTGCCGCCCGCGTCGACCATCACGTTCTCGGGCTTGATGTCGCGGTGGACGACGCCCGAGCGGTGCGCGGCGTCCAGCGCCTTGCAGACCTGGCGCATCCACTTCAGCGCGGCCTCCTGGTCCGGGACGCCGTCCTTGAGGATGTCGGACAGGGCCCGGCCGCGGACCAGTTCCAGCACCAGGTAGTGGGTCCCCCCGGTGGCGGTCGCGACCAGGCCGTAGTCGTACACGGTCACGATGTGCGGATTGGAGAGGCCGCCGGCCGTGCGGGCCTCGCGGACGAACCGCCCGACGGCCTCCCGGTCGGCGGCGTGCTCCGCCAGCAGCAGCTTGACCGCGACCTCGCGGTCGAGCCGCTGGTCGGTCGCCTTCCAGACCACCCCGAAGCCGCCCCTGCCCAGCCACTCGTCCAGCCGGTACCGGCCGTCGAGCACCTCCCCCTGCTGCATGTCCTCCCCCAAGTCCGCCGTGTCCGGGCGGTGTTCGCCGTCGGATCGGAGGGGTCACCATAGCGGCGGGGGGCGGCGAACGGGTGAACGGACGGGCCCTACGGCTTGGGCAGCCCGGGCGGGTTGACCTCGGAGGTCGGCACCGCCTCGTTGTCCAGGCCCCAGCGCTTGAGCACCTGGCTGTAACTGCCGTTCCTGATCACCTCGTTCAGCGCCCCGTTGAGCGCCTGGACCAGCCCGTTGCCCTTGCGGGTGGTCGCGGCGATCTTGCCGAGGACGTCCGCGCCGCCGCCCGAGTAGGTGCCGACGATCTCGGTCTCGCCGGTCTGCGCGACGTGGAAGGCCAGGTTGGGATTGGGGCCGACGTAGGCGTCGATCCGGCCGGAGGAGAGCGCCAGGTAGAACTCGGCGCCCTGGAAGTACTTGATGTCGATCGGCTTGAGGCCGTTCCTGGTGTTCTCCTCGCTCCAGGAGATCAGCAGCTTCTCCTGGTTGGTGCCGGAGGAGACGCCCACCGACCTGCCCGCCAGGTCCTTGGCGCCGGTGACCTTGAGGCCGCTGCCCTTCCTGGCCTCGAAGCCGAGGACGTCCAGCCGGTAGGTGGCGAAGTCGTACTTCTCCTTGCGCGCCTCGGTGACGGTGATGTTGGAGAGGCCGACGTCGTACTTGCCGCTGTCCAGGCCGACGAAGATGTTCTCCCAGGAGACCGGGTTGAAATCGACCTTGAGGCCGAGCACGTTGCCGACCAGGGCGGCGATGTCCGGCTCGACGCCGATGATGGTCCTGTCGTCGTTGGCGTAGAAGTCCAGCGGCGGGGTGGTGCCGAGGGAGTCGACGACGGCCAGGGTCCCTCTCCTCCTGATCTCCTCCGGGACGAGCGCCGCGATCGCGTCGACCTTGGCCGTGGTCACCCGGTTCTGGTCGGCCGTCAGGTTCACCACGGCGCCGTTCGGCGCGGTGCTGCCCTTGGCCGGGGCGAGTTCCGCCGTGGCTCCCGAGGACGCGCCGCCGCAGGCGGTCAGGGCGAGGGCGGCGGCGAGCGCGCCGGCGGCGGTCGCGAGGGCGCGACGGGGTAGGGGCATGGCGGAACTCCTGCTCGGTGAAGGGGGTTTCGGTGCGGCGGGAAGGACTGGAGGCCCTCGGTTCAGGGCACCTCGGCTCAGAGCACCTCGGCTCAGAGCACCTTGGCGAGGAAGGCCCGGGTGCGTTCGTGCCGGGGGCGGTCCAGGACTTCGGCCGGCGGGCCCTGCTCGACCACCACGCCGCCGTCCATGAAGACGACGGTGTCGGCGACCTCGCGGGCGAAGCCGATCTCGTGGGTGACCACGACCATGGTGGTGCCGGTCCGGGCGAGGTCCTTGATGACGTCCAGCACCTCGCCGACCAGCTCCGGGTCGAGCGCCGAGGTGGGCTCGTCGAACAGCAGCACCTTCGGCTCCAGGGCCAGCGCCCGGGCGATCGCCACCCGCTGCTGCTGGCCGCCGGAGAGCTGCCGGGGGTACGCGGCGGCCTTGTCCGCCAGCCCGACCCGCTCCAGCAGCGCCAACGCCGTCGCCCTGGCCTCGGCCCGGGGGCGGCGCAGCGCGGCGATCGGCGCCTCGACCAGGTTCTCCAGCACGGTGAGGTGCGGGAACAGGTTGAAGTTCTGGAACACGAAGCCGATGTGGGTGCGCTGGCGCAGCACCTCGCGCTCCTTGAGCTCGTACAGCCGGTCGCCGGAGCGCCGGTAGCCGATCAGCTCGCCGTCGATGGCGACGTAGCCGCCGTCGAGCTTCTCCAGGTGGTTGATCGCGCGCAGCAGCGTGGACTTGCCGGAGCCGGACGGGCCGAGCACCACGGTGACCGAGCCGGCCGGGACGTCCAGATCGAGGCCGCGCAGCACCTCCAGTGGCCCGAAGCTCTTGTGCAGGCCGCGGACCTGCACCATCGGTGCGGCCGCCGGTTCGGTCTTGGTGAGCGTGGTCATCGACGTCCTCCGGTGGTGCGGGCGGTCGCTGCGCGGGTGGTCGGCGTGCGGGTGGTCGGCGTGCGGGCGGGCAGGCTCCGGACGAAGGCCCGGGCGCGCTGGAGCGGGGTGGGCGGCGGGGTGCGCTGCGCGCCGCGGGCGAAGTAGCGCTCGACGTAGTACTGGCCGATGGACAGCACCGTGGTCAGCAGCACGTACCAGACGGTGGCGACCATCAGCAGCGGCACCACCCGGCCGGTCCGGCCGTAGACCACCTGGGCCTGGTAGAAGAGCTCGCCGATGGCCATCACGTAGACCACCGAGGTGCCCTTGAGCAGCGAGATCACCTCGTTGGCGGCGGCCGGCAGGATGCCGCGCATCGCCTGCGGCAGCACGATCCGCCAGCTCTGGCGCCAGCGCGGGATGCCGAGCGCGGTGGCGGCCTCCCGCTGGCCGACGTCCACCGCGATGACGCCGCCGCGGATGATCTCGGCGGCGAACGCGGCCTGGTGCAGCCCGAGGCCGAGCACGGCGGCGCCGAGCGCGCTCAGCACGCCGACCGTCTCGAAGTCCCCGAAGGTCGGGCCGAACGGGATGCCGATCCCGAACCGCTTGTAGAGGTACGACAGGTTGAACCAGAACACCAGCTGGACGATCAGCGGGATCGAGCGGAACACCCACACGTACGCCCAGGCGATGGACTGGAGGATCGCGCTGCGGGACAGCCGCATCGCGGCCACCACGGCGCCCAGCAGGAAGCCCAGCCCGGTGCCGTAGACGGTGAGTTCGAGGGTGCGGCCGACCGCCTGGACGATCGTGTCGGCGGTGAAGTAGAGCCGGAAGGTGGCCCAGTCCCAGCCGGGGTTGGTGGCCAGGCCGTGGGCGAACTGGGCGAGCACGACGAGGGCGGCGACCCCGATCCCCCAGCGCCAGGGGTGCCGGGCGGGGACGGCCCGCAGAGCGGCCAGTTCGTCGAGGTCCAGGCGGGGGCCGGAGCCCGGACCGGGATCGGGTCCGGTCGCCGGTGCCCGCTCGGCCCGAGCCGGGGTCGGGGCCTGGGCCTGGGCTTGGGCTTGGGACGTCGCGGTGGTGCTGGCGGTCATCGGGAGGCTCCTTCGGCAGACCCGGGGATCACTGGTGTTCGGGCGGGCTGATCAGGGACTCCTTGATCGCCGATTCGGCGACCCCCCACTTCCTGAGGATCCGCTCGTACGTCCCGTCCTTGATCAGCTGGTTGACCGCCGCCTGGAAGGCCGGGGTGAGCTTCGAGCCCTTCTTGAACGCGAAGCCGACGTCCAGCCGGTGGAACTCGCCGAGGAAGCGCGTCCCGGAGGCCTCCTGCGCGGCCTGGTAGCGCAGGCCGTTGATGGTGGACATCAGGACGTCGACCCGGCCCTGCTGGAGGCCGGTGAGCACGGCCCCGGGGTCGCTGAACGCCTTGACCTCGTACGGCTTCTTCCCGGCGTCGGTGCAGGCGGTGCGCTTCGCGTTCAGCGTGGTCTCGAAGGTGGTGCCGGCGCCGGTGCCGATGGTCAGCCCGCAGAGCTGGAGCAGGTCGGTGACCGGCTGGACGGCCTGGTTGTCCTTGCGGACCGCGAAGCCCTGGCCGTCGTCGATGTAGGTGACGAAGTCGATGGTCTTCAACCGGGCCGTGGTGACCCCGAAGTTGCCGGTGCCGACGTCGAACTTGCCGCTGTCCAGGGCGGGCAGGATGGTCTCGAAGGCGGCCTCCTGGCGCTGCACGGTCAGCCCGAGCAGCCTGGCCACCGCATCGGTGAAGTCCACGTCGATCCCGGCCGGCTTCTTGGTGGCCTGGTCGGCGTAGAAGGCGGTGGGCGGCGAGCCGAAGGACGCGCCGAAGGTCAGCGTGCCGGCCTTGCGGACCTCCTCGGGCAGCAGCGCGGCGGCCGCGTCCGACTTCGCGAGGCCGGAGACGACGTCCTGGGAGACGGCGGTGGCGGCGGGCCCGCTCGCCCCCGCCGGGCCCGCGATCTTCGGGTCCGAGCCGCACGCGGCCAGCGCCAGCACCGGCAGCAGGGCGGTGGCCGCGAGCAGGCGGCGGCGGACGGTGGTGCTTCTCACGGGGGGCCTTTCAGGAGGTCGGAGCCAGCACCGGCAGGTGCTTCTCGAAGGGGAGCGGGCCGATGGTCAGGGGATCGGCGGCGACGTCGAACAGCGGGGTGTAGCCGGACGCCAGGTAGAGGCCCCTGGCCTCGGGCTGGCGCGGACCGGTGGTGAGGTAGATCCGGGCGTAGCCGGCGGCGGCCGCCGTCCGCTCCAGCTCGGCCAGCACCCGGCGGGCCAGGCCGCGGCGGCGGTGCGCGGAGTGCGTCCACATCCGCTTCAGCTCGGCGGTGCGCTCGTCGTACCGCTTGTACGCGCCGCCGGCGACGGGCTCGCCGTCCTCCAGCAGGAGCAGCAGGACGCCGTGCGGCTCGGCGAAGGCGTCCCGGGGGTAGCGGGTCATCTCCTGGTGCGCCTCGGGGCCGTAGCGGCTGACGTACTCGTGGGTGAGCTCGCGCAGCAGCGGCTCGACCAGCGGGTCGTCGATGGTGACCCGGCGGAACCCGGCCGCCGGGCCGGCCCCCCGGTCCGGAGCGCTCACGCCTGCACCGCGATCAGCTGGTGCCGGTCCCGCTCGGCACGCTCGGCCGCCGCGGCGGCCTTGGCGGCGTCGCGCTTGGCGACCTCCTCGCGGACGATCGGGATGACGTGGCGGCCGAAGTCGATCGCGTCGTCGAGCAGGTGGTAGCCGCGGGCGGAGAGGATGTCCACGCCGAGGTCGTAGTAGTCGAGCAGCGCCTCGGCGACCGTCTCCGGGGTGCCGACCAGGGCGTTGGAGTTGCCGGCCCCGCCGGTGGCCGCGGCGGTCGGGGTCCACAGCGCGCGGTCGTAGCGCTCGCCGGCCTCGGCGATCTCGATCAGCCGCTGGGAGCCGACGTTTTCGGGTGCTGCGGCGCCGAGCGGGCGGCCCCGGCGGACGAGTTCCCCGGACTCCCGGCGGGCCTTGATCGCGGCCACCGTCCGGTGCGCCTTCTCCCAGGCCAGTTCCTCGGTCGGCGCGATGATCGGCCGGAACGCCACCTGGATCCGCGGCACGTCGGTGCGCCCGGCGGCCCGGGCCGCCTCCTTCACCCGCTCGATCTGCTCGGCGGTGCGGGCCAGCGGCTCGCCCCACAGGCAGTAGACGTCCGCCTCGGCGCCGCCGGCCGCGTAGGCGGCGTCCGAGGAGCCGCCGAAGGAGACCCCGGGGCGCGGCTGCTGGACGGGGAAGACGTCGGAGACGAAGTCGTTGAAGCGGTAGTGGGCGCCCTCGTGGTCGAAGGGCTCCCGGCTGGTCCACGCCTTCTTGACGATGCCGATGTACTCGCGGGTGCGCTCGTAGCGCTCGTCCTTGGACAGGAAGTCGCCCTCGCGCTGCTGCTCGTGGTCGCTGCCGCCGGTGATGAAGTGGACGGTCAGCCGCCCGTCGCTGATCTGGTCCAGGGTCGCGAAGGTCTTGGCGGCGAAGGTCGGGTAGGAGACGTTCGGCCGGTGCGCCAGCAGGATCTGCAGCCGGTCCAGGTGCGAGGCGAGGAAGGCCGCCGCGGCCGCGGGTTCCGGGGAGCCGGCGCCGTACGCGAAGAGCACCCGGTCCCAGCCGTGGTCCTCGTGGGCCCGGGCCAGCCGCAGGGTGTAGTCGCGGTCGAAGGCGGCGGTGGAGCGGGGGGTGGTCTCCGAGCCGTCGCCGGTGGCGGCGATACCGAGGAATTCGACGGGCATGGCGGAACCTTTCGGGGTGAGCGGAGTCCGGTGGACTGCGGGTGGGCAGGCCGGAGCCGGCCGGGGCGGGGCGGCCGTGAACACGGGTGCGCGGCGGCCGCGCCGACGGTGGGGTCGGCGCTCGCGCGGCGGGAGGAGGTGGGAGGCAGGCGTGGACGAGGGAGTACTGCCGGAGTTCAGTGCGCGGTCGTCGGACGGCAGCGTGCGCCTGGGACGCCGTCAGCTGCGGACGGCTGGTCCCGGCCCGCGGCGGGGCAGACCGAGGGAGGGGTCCCCGCGGGAGATCAGAGGGCCGGACGGGCGGCCCGCTGCCGGGTCAGCCGCGACACGCCGCGGACCACACCCGACCGAAGTCGATGTGGTCGCGGGTGACCAGGGGCTGCTCGGCGTACATGGCCTCAAGTTGAACAGCCCGCCAAGTGGTCCGTCAACCACCCATCATTGCCGCTCTGTTGCGATCTCCTGTCGCCCCGCGACCGGTCCGCACCGGGCCCCGGCCAGGGCCCGGACCACCCTTGACAGCCGTCGATCGCGCATGCGTACGATCACGGCGGAGTGCAGTGCACAGCGCCGGCCGTGTTGAGGGACACGGGCCGGTGCGACGGCCGTACGTGACCACACCCGTACCTCCCGCCCGCCCGCACCTCCGCCAGGAGCCGCCGCCATGGCCAGCCCGCAGGACCTCCTCCCCGCCCGCTCCACGCCCACCCCCGCCGCCGCCTCAGCCCCCGACCTCCCCGGCCCACCGCCCGACCCCGGCGCCCGGATCGTCGCCCGCCGCCGGCCCGGGCAGTGGGTCTGCGCCGGGATCGCGCTGCTGCTGACCGCGATGGCCGTCAACTCCGTGGTGCGCAACAAGGCCTTCCAGTGGGACGTGGTCGCCGACTGGTTCACCGCCGGGTCGGTGCTCAACGGCCTCACCCTGACCCTCTGGCTCACCGCCGTCACCCTCGCCCTCGGCTTCGTCCTCGGCACCGGCCTCGCCGTCATGCGGATGTCCGGCAACCCGGTGCTGCGCACCCTGAGTTGGGGCTACATCTGGATCTTCCGCTCCACCCCGCCGCTGGTGCAGCTGCTGTTCTTCTTCAACATCGGCGCGCTCTACCCGACCCTCGGCCTCGGCATCCCGTTCGGCCCCGAGTTCGTCACCGTCAAGACCGTCAACCTGATCGGCCCCACCCTCACCGCCGTCATCGGCCTCACCCTGCTGGAGACCGCGTACGCCGCCGAGGTGATCCGCGGCGGCATCCTGTCCGTCGACCGCGGCCAGCTGGAGGCCGCCTCGGCGCTCGGCCTCGGCCGGTGGCGGGTGCTGCGCCGGATCGTCGTCCCGCAGGCGATGCGCTCGATCGTGCCGACCGCCGGGAACATGCTGATCAGCGCGCTCAAGGGCACCAGCATCGTCAGCGTGCTGGCCGTCTCCGACCTGCTCTACTCGGTACAGCTGGTCTACCTGCAGTCGTACCGGGTCATCCCGATGCTGGTGGTCGCCACCATCTGGTACCTGGTGGTCACCACCCTGCTGTCCGTCGGCCAGTACTACGTCGAGCGCCACTACGCCAAGGGCGCCACCCGGGACGGCCTGCCGCCCACCCCGCTCCAGCGGACCCGGGCCGCCCTGCGACGGCTGCGCGAGGTGGCGGCATGAGCGAGCGGAGCGAGCGAATCATCGAGAGGTGCGTGTTGCGCGAAGCGCCTGCCGAGCGAAGCGAGGTGGCCGCATGAGTGTCCTGGTGATCGTCGGCGCGGGCCCGCGGGGCACCGGGCTGCTGGAACGGATCGCCGCCAACGCGGCCGAACTCCTGCCCGCCGAACGCCCGTTGCACGTCCACCTGGTCGACCCGCACCCGCCCGGCGCGGGCCGGATCTGGCGCCACGACCAGTCCCCGCTGCTGCGGATGAACTCGATGGCCGAGGACGTCACCATGTTCACCGACGAGCGCTCGACCATCGACGGGCCGGTCCGCCCGGGCCCCTCGCTGGCCCAATGGGCGCTCCGGCGGCGGGAGTTCGCGCCCTACCGGGAGGTCGCCGACCCGGCCGTCCGGGCCGAACTGGACACCCTCGCGCCCACCGACTTCCCCACCCGCCGGGCCCATAGCGCCTACCTGGACTGGGCGTTCCGCCGCGCCGTCGCCGACCTGCCGCCGCACGTCACGGTCACCGTGCACCGGGACACCGTCCGGCGGATCGACGGCCCGCCCGACGGCCCGCAGACCGTCCACCTCACCGGCCGGACGCTCACCGCCGACCACGTCGCCCTCACCCTCGGCCACCTCGACTCCACCCCGCACCCCCGGTACGCCGCCGACGCCGACTTCGCCGCCCGGCACGGCCGCTTCCACCTCCCGCCCGCCTACTCCGCCGACGCCGACCTGGACGACATCGCCCCCGGCGAGCACGTCGTGCTGCGCGGCCTCGGCCTGGCCTCCGTCGACCTGGTCGCCCTGCTCACCGAAGGGCGCAGCGGCCGCTTCGAGCCCACCGGGGACGGGCTGCGCTACCGCCCGTCCGGCCGCGAACCGGTGCTGCACCTCGGCTCCCGGCGCGGCGTCCCGTACCACTCCAAGACCGACTACCGACTCCAGGGGCCGCCCGCCCCGCTCCCCCGGTACTTCGACGCGGCCGCCGTGGACGCCGTCCTCGCGACCGGCGGGCCGCTCGAACTCCGGCGCGACTTCTGGCCGTTGATGGCCAAGGAGACCGCCTTCGGGCACTACCACGAGCTGTTCCACGCCCACCCCGAGCGCACCGCGCTGCCCTGGCCGGAGTTCCTGGCCCGGTTCGACCGGCACGACTGGTACTCCCCCGACCTGGCCGCCCTGGTCGCCGAGGCGGTACCCGACCCGGCCGACCGGATCGACTTCGAACGACTCGACCACCCGCTGGCCGGCCTCGAACTCGGCTCCGCCGAGGAACTCCAGCAGCACCTGCGCGCCTACGTCACCGCCGACGCCGACCGCCGCGCCGACCCCGCGCACAGCGCCGACCTCGGCGCCTTCCTCGCCCTGCTCTCGCTGTTCGGCCAGCTCCCGCGCATCCTCGCGACCGGCCGGCTCACCGCCCGCTCGGTCGCCGAAGAGGTGGACGGGTGGTTCTTCGGCTACTTCAGCTACCTCGCCTCCGGCCCGCCCGGCTTCCGGCTGCGCCAGCTGCTCGCCCTGTCCGAGGCCGGGATCGTGCGCTTCCTGGGCGCGGGCGTCCGGGTCGAACGGGACGAGGCCACCGGCACCTGGCGGGCCGGCGGCGACACCGTGCCGGGCCACCGCATCGCCGCCACCGCCCTGGTCGAGGCGTACCTGCCCAAGCACCAGCTGACCCGCACCCTCGACCCGGTGCTGCGCGAACTGCACCGCGCCGGGCGGCTCGTGGAGGAGGTGGTCGCCGACGAGGAGTACACCCACCGCTCCGGCCTGGTCACCATCGCCTCCGGCGACAGCCGACTGCTCGACCCGGCCCTGGGCGGCGCCCCGCACCCGCGGCGCACCGCACTCGGCCCGCACACCAGCCTGCGCGCCGCCGCCGCCTTCGCCCGGCCCCGCACCGACTCCCCGGGATTCCGGCAGAACGACGCCGCCGCCCGCGCGCTGCTGCGGGCGCTGGCCGCGCTCCCGGCCGCCGCCCCGGGGCCCGTCGTCGATCCCCCGCCCGCCCGCCGCCGCCAGGGCACCCGCCTCGCCGCGCGGTCGGCGGTCGCCGCCCCTGCTCCGCCGTGCGGTCAGCGCACCCCGCCACCGCCGCGCCCGCCCTCCGGCCGGACGAGGGGGGCCTGACGGCGGGCCCCGGGAGCGGCCCGGTCGCAGGTTCGTTGCCCGAAGACCCGTTCGACCCCCCTCCCCCCGTCCGTACCCGGATGGAAGGATGGGCCCTCAGCCCCCGCGCCGAAGCGGCGGGCCCGGCGGACCCGGTGTCACCCCGGTGTCACGGCCGCCGGACGAGCAGAGCCGAGGAGAAGCGGTCATGGCCAAGCAGGCCCCGCAGAGCGACCCGGCGCAGGACGCCCCCGAGGTGTCCGCGCCCCAGCACGCGGCGGCCGGGCTGCCCGCGGTCGGCCACAGCCTGCGGATGGCCGCCGAGCAGATGGGCCCCCTGCGCACCCTCGCCACGCTGCGCAAGGTCAACCAGCCGGACGGCTTCGACTGCCCCGGCTGCGCCTGGCCGGAGCCGGGCAAGACGCACACGGCGGAGTTCTGCGAGAACGGCGCCAAGGCCGTCGCCGAGGAGGCCACCGAGCGCCGGATCCGCGCCGAGTTCTTCGCCGCCCACCCGGTCGCCGAGCTGGCCGAGCGCTCCGGCTACTGGCTGGGCCAGCAGGGCCGCCTCACCCAGCCGATGCTGCTCGACGAGGGCGCCACCCACTACACGCCGGTCTCCTGGGACGACGCCTTCGCGCTGATCGCCGAGGAGCTGCGCGCCCTGGACACCCCGGACGGCGCCGCCTTCTACACCTCCGGGCGGACCAGCAACGAGGCCGCCTTCGCGTACCAGCTGTTCGCCCGCCGGCTGGGCACCAACAACCTGCCGGACTGCTCCAACATGTGCCACGAGTCGTCCGGTTCGGCGCTCACCGAGACGCTCGGCGTCGGCAAGGGCAGCGTCAGCCTCAAGGACCTCTACCAGGCCGACCTGATCATCGTGGCCGGCCAGAACCCGGGCACCAACCACCCCCGGATGCTCTCCGCGCTGGAGCGCGCCAAGCGGGCCGGCGCCACCATCGTGAGCGTGAACCCGCTGCCGGAGGCCGGCCTGGAGCGCTTCAAGAACCCGCAGCACGCGCGCGGCCTGGTCGGCCACGGCACCAAGCTGACCGACCTGTTCCTGCAGATCCGCCTCGGCGGGGACCTGGCGCTGTTCCGCGCGCTCAACCGGATGATCCTGGAGCAGGACGGCGTCGACCGCGCCTTCGTCACCGAACACTGCCACGGCTTCGAGGAGTTCGAGGCGCAGGCGGGCACGACCGACCGCGCCGAGGTGCTCGCCGCGACCGGCCTGCCGTGGGAGCAGATCGAGGAGCTCGGCCGGCTGGTGCTGGGCTCCCGGAAGATCATCGTCTGCTGGGCGATGGGCCTCACCCAGCACAAGCACGCCGTCCCGACCATCCGCGAGGTGGTCAACTTCCTGCTGCTGCGCGGCAACGTCGGCCGCCCGGGCGCCGGGGTCTGCCCGGTGCGCGGGCACAGCAACGTCCAGGGCGACCGGACGATGGGCATCTTCGAGCGGCCCTCGACGGCCTTCCTGGACGCGCTCGGCAAGGAGTTCGGCTTCGAGCCGCCGCGCGCGCACGGCCTCGACTCGGTGGACACCATCCGGGCGATGCGCGACGGCCGGGTCGGGGTGTTCTTCGCGATGGGCGGCAACTTCGTCGCGGCCACCCCGGACACCGACGTCACCGAGGCGGCGATGCGCCGCTGCCGGCTGACCGTGCACGTCT
Organism: Kitasatospora sp. NPDC059817; assembly: GCF_042731835.1. Lineage (NCBI taxonomy): Bacteria > Bacillati > Actinomycetota > Actinomycetes > Kitasatosporales > Streptomycetaceae > Kitasatospora > Kitasatospora sp. NPDC059817. The sequence goes on from NZ_JBHWIR010000068.1 coordinate 30,890, forward strand.
CCACCAAGCTCAACCGCTCGCACGTGGTCACCGGCGCCCGCGCACTGATCCTGCCCACCCTGGGCCGCACCGACCGGGACGTCAGCGGCGCCGGCGCCCAGTTCGTCAGCGTCGAGGACTCGATGGGCCAGGTGCACTCCTCGCGCGGCGGCCTGCGCCCGCCCGCCCCGGGCCTGCTCTCCGAGACCGCGATCGTCTGCCGGCTGGCCCGCAGCGTCCTCGGCCCCGGGGACACCGTGCCGTGGGAGGACTTCGCCGCCGACTACGACACCCTGCGGGACCGGATCGCCCGGGTCGTCCCCGGCTTCGAGGACTACAACGAGAAGGTCCGCCGCCCCGGCGGCTTCACCCTGCCGCACGGCCCGCGCGACTCCCGGACCTTCCCCACCGCGACCGGGAAGGCCAACTTCACCGTCAACCCGCTCACCGCCCCCGAGGTCCCGCCGGGCCGCCTGCTGTTGCAGACGCTGCGCTCGCACGACCAGTACAACACCACCATCTACGGCCTGGACGACCGCTACCGGGGCATCAAGGGCGGCCGCCGGGTCGTCCTGGTCAACCCGGCCGACGCCGCCGAACTGGGCCTGACCGAGGGCGCCTTCGTCGACCTGGTGAGCGAGTGGCGGGACGGCGTCGAGCGGCGCGCCCCGCACTTCCGGGTGGTCCACTACCCGGTGGCCCGCGGCGGCGCGGCGGCCTACTACCCGGAGACCAACGTGCTCGTCCCGCTGGACTCCACCGCCGACATCAGCAACACGCCGACCTCCAAGGCCGTGGTCGTCCGCTTCGAGCCGGACACCGGCGCCCCGGCGTGACGCACGCGAAGGCCGCCCGGTGTCCGTGGACGCCGGGCGGCCTTCGTCATGGCTCAGGCCCTGTCCGGACCTAGGGCCTAGTTGCCGCCGAGCGGCAGTGTCGCGGTGGCGCTGCCCGGGGCTCCGGCGCTCGCCGAGCCGGTGGTGGTGGAGGCCGCAGTACCGGTGGAACCCGGAGTGCCGGTGCCGGTGCCGGTGCCGGTCGGGGTGGGCGTCGCCGGGCCCGTGCCGGTCGGCGCCGGGGTGCCCGTCCCGGTCGGGGTGGGCGTGCCCGTCCCGGTCGGGGTCGGCGTGGGCGTGGACGTGCCGGGGGCGGCGGTGCCGGTGCCGGACGGCGTCCCCGGGTCGGCGGGCGTTCCGGTCCCGGTGCCGGACGGCGTGCCGGTGCCGGTGCCGGTGCCGGTGTCCGCGGGCGTGCCCGGGGTGGTGGACGGCGTGCCCGGGGTGGCCGGCGGGTTGGCGGGCGTGCCGGGGGCCGGGGCGGCCGGGACCTGGTTGGCCGGGCTGGGCGCGATCGGGGTGACGGTGTCCCAGCCGGCGGGCAGGTCGGGCACCTTCCAGCTGCCGCCGGCCTCGTCCGCCGCGCCGGACGGGTCGGGCCGCACCGCCCCGAGGATCGGCATCGAGCCGATCGGCGACACCTTGATGACGGCGCCCGGCCGGGGTGCCTGGACGACCAGCCCGCCGCCGATGTACATCGCGACGTGCGTGGCGCCCTCGAAGTAGATGACCAGGTCGCCGGGGCGGAGCTGGTTCAGCGCGATGTGCGGGAGCTGGGCCCACTGCTCCTGGCTGGTGCGCGGGATCGGCAGCCCGGCGTGCAGCCAGGCCTGCGAGGTGAGGCCCGAGCAGTCGTAGGAGTCCGGCCCCGCGCCGCCCCACAGGTACGGCTTGTTGAGCTGGGCGAGCGCGAAGGCGATGGCGGTGCGGCCGGCCGCCGACGGGGTGCGCTCGCCCTTGCCGAGGACCCCGGAGGCGAGGAAGAGGAGCTGGGCCTCGTCGGCCTTGGCCTTCTCCAGCTTCTCCAGCTCGGTGCGCTGGGCGCCGGTGAGCGAGGAGACCAGCTGCTCGACGGAGGCGAGGTCGGTGGCGACCTTGGCCTTGGCGGCGTCCTGCTGGGTGACCAGCGTCTGGGAGGTCTTGAGCGCGTCCTCGGTCTGCTTCGTCAGGCCTGCGAGGGCCTCCCGGTCGGTCTTCAGCCGGTCCAGGAACTCGGACTGCGAGCGGCTGGCGGCGGTGAGCAGTTCCGCGATGGTGACGGCCTCGTACGGGTCCTTGGAGAGCAGCAGTTCGGCGTAGGCGGAGGCGGCGCCGTTGCGGTACTGGGCGGCGGCGAGCTGGGAGGCGATGTCGGTGCCGGCGTCGACCTGCTTCTGCTGGCGGTCCATCCGGCCCTGGAGGTCGGTGAGCGCGGCCTGCTGCTCGGCGACCTTGGCGACGGCGCCGTTGTACTGCTCGGTGGCGGTCTCGGCGCTCTGGTAGAGCGCGTGCAGCTGGTCGAGCAGCGGGCCGAGGGTGGCCTTGGCGGCGGCGAGCGGGTCGTCGCCCGGGCTGGCCGCGGTGATCGAGGCGCCCGGGTCGGGGGCGGCGTACGCGGCCTGCGCGGCGAGCGGGAGGGCGAGCGCGGCGGCCGCGAGGGCGGCTCCGCAGCGCAGTGCCGCCCGCAGCCAGGGCCGTACGACTGCCGTTTCAGTGCGCTGTGCAGCCCCGCCCATGGGTTGGTCCTCCCCGCCCCAGCCTGTCACCGGCGTCCCCGGATCCCGCAGATCCTCCCACGGGTTACTCACCGGAAACAGGGCGCATCCGGACTGGGAGGTTAATTCTGGGTTGATCTGTGAGACAGCTCTCAGCAAACCGGAGCGAACCGGGGCGAACTTCGCTAATGTCCAGCTCAGCGCGACCGCCGACACCCTTCCGAAAGCTTCCGGACACCGCTGGGACACCAGCGGAACCACGATTCCCGGCTCAGTTCACCTTCCGTTTACCAAACAGACCTACGGTCGCGACGACACCAACGTCCGTGCGACAACTACGACGATTGTTTGGGTATGGAACACATCTCGTTCCTGGTAGCCGTTGTGATCATCACGGCGCTCGCCTTCGACTTCACCAACGGGTTCCACGACACCGCCAATGCGATGGCCACCTCCATCGCGACGGGAGCCCTCCGGCCGAAGGTCGCGGTCACCATCGCGGCCGTCCTCAACTTCGCGGGCGCGTTCCTGTCCGTGAAGGTCGCCACCACCATCTCCGGCGGCATCGTCAACGAGAAGAGCGGCATCCACCCCGAGATCATCTTCGCCGCACTGGCGGGCGCGATCCTCTGGAACCTGCTGACCTGGCTGCGCGGCCTGCCGTCCAGTTCCTCGCACGCGCTGTACGGCGGCCTGATCGGCGCCACCGTCGTCGGTGTCGGCATGAACGGCGTCAACTTCGACACCGTCCTCTCCAAGATCCTGATCCCGGCGATCGCCTCCCCGCTGGTCGCCGGCCTGGCCTCCTGGGGCGCCACCAAGCTGGCCTACGCGATCACCCGCAAGGGCAACGAGACCACCGCCACCAAGGGCTTCAAGACCGGCCAGATCTTCTCGTCCTCGCTGATCTCGCTCGCGCACGGCACCAACGACGCCCAGAAGACGATGGGCATCATCACCCTGACCCTGGTGTCGGTCGGCGCCCTGCCGCACGGCGCGCTGCCGCCCACCTGGGTGATCATCTCCGCGGGCGCCGCGATCGCGCTCGGCACCTACATGGGCGGCTGGCGGATCATCCGCTCGATGGGCAAGGGCCTCGCCGACATCAAGGCGCCGCAGGGCTTCGCCTCCGAGTCGGCCGCCGCGACCGTCATCCTGACCTCCTCGCACATGGGCTTCGGCCTCTCCACCACCCAGGTCTGCTCCGGCGGCATCATGGGCGCCAGCCTCGGCGGCCCGAAGGCCGAGCTGCGCTGGAGCCTGGTGCGCCGCATGGTCTACACCTGGGCGCTGACCCTGCCGGCCGCCGCGCTGGTCTCGGGCGGCGCCGCGCTGCTGGTCCGCCAGGGCACCTGGGGCATCGTCCTGGTGGGCGCCGTGCTGGTGGCCGGCTCCGGCGCGATGTGGCTGATCTCCCGCCGCCAGCCGATCAGCGCGGACAACGTCAACGACGTCAACGACGTCACCCCGGTGGAGGTCCCCGCCACCGCCGCCCCCGCGAACGCCCCCACCCCCGCCTCGACCACGGTCGCGGCCTGAGCGCCGCAGGCTGAGGAGCACCCGCCATGCACATCAAGTGGAACGCCCTGGCCCAGACCGCCGGTGCCAGCTTCGGCATCACCGTCGCCGTGGTCTCCGTCTTCGCACTCGGCATCCTGGCCCTGTCCCGCCGCGAGGCCGCGCTGAGCGCCCGCGAGGGCGAGGCCGCCCAGGAGCCGGGCGGCGGCCGGCTGGCCCTGGCCGGCGCCTACGCCTGCTTCGGCCTCTGCGCCGCGGCCGTCGTCTACGGCCTGGTCCTGATCGCCGCGCCGTAGCGCGTGGTCCTGATCGCCGCGCCGTAGCGCGTGGTCCTGATCGCCGCGCCGTAGCGCGTGGCCGACGGTTCCCGCCGTCCGCGCGCGGGACGAACCGAACGGGCCGGGGAGTGTGATCCACACTCCCCGGCCCGTTCGCGCATCCCCGCCCGGAGTCAGCCCTGCTGGCTGGTCTTCAGCGCGGTCTCCCGGATGAACAGCACCGTGACGAAGGCCAGCGCCGCGAACGGCGCGGCCCACAGGAAGACGGTGCCGACCCCGTGCCCGAACGCGTCCGTCACCAGCGGGACGATCGGGGCGGGCAGCTTGTGCAGGTCCGGGATGCCCCCGCCGCCGGCCGCGCTCGCGGCCGGGATGTGCGCGGCGGCCAGGTTCTCCGCGAGGTAGTGGGTCACCTTGCTGTTCATCAGCGCGCCGAGCGCGGAGACGCCCATCGCGCCGCCCATGGTGCGGAAGAACGTCACCACGGAGCTGGCCGCGCCGAGCTCGTGGCGCGGCACCGTGTTCTGCACCGCGAGCACCAGGTTCTGGCTGGTCAGGCCGAGGCCGATGCCGGTGATCGCCATGTAGACGCAGAGCAGCTTGTAGTCGGTGTCGGCGCGGGCGGTGGCGAGCAGGCCGAAGCCGATCGCGAGCAGCGCCGTGCCGGCGACCAGGTAGGCCTTCCACTTGCCGTACTTGGTGATCAGCCGGCCGGCGACGGTGGAGGCGAGCGCCAGGCCGAGGATCATCGGCAGGGTCATCAGGCCGGCCATGGTCGGGGACTTGGCGCGGGCCAGCTGGAAGTACTGGCTGAGGAAGGTGGTCGCGCCGTACATCCCGACGCCGACCAGCACGCTGGCCACCGCGGCCAGGGTGACGGTGCGGTACTTGAAGAGGTCCGGCGGGATGATCGGCTCGGCGGCGCGGCGCTCGATCACCACGGCGAGGGCGCCCAGCAGCAGGCCGCCGCCGACCATCGCGGCGGTCTGCCAGGACAGCCAGTCGTAGTTCGTGCCGGCCAGCGTGATCCAGATCATCAGCAGGCTGACGGCGCCGGTGATGACCAGCGCGCCCAGGTAGTCGATCTTCGCCTTGCGCTTGACCACCGGCAGCTTGAGGGTGCGCTGCACCACCAGGATCGCGGCCAGCGCGAACGGGATGCCGACGTAGAAGCACCAGCGCCAGCCCAGCCACGAGGTGTCCACGATGACGCCGCCGATCAGCGGTCCGCCGATGGTGGCCAGCGCGAAGACCGCGCCGAAGTAGCCGCTGTAACGGCCGCGCTCGCGCGGCGGGACCATCGCGGCCAGGCAGATCTGGCCCAGCGCGACCACACCGCCGGCACCGATGCCCTGGAGGGCGCGGCAGGCGATCAGCTCGGCGGTGTTCTGGGAGAGGCCGGCCAGGGCGGAGGTGGCGATGTAGATCAGCAGGGCTATCTGGAGCAGCAGCTTCTTGCTGACGAGGTCGGAGAGCTTGCCCCAGATCGGGGTGGAGGCGGTCAGGGTCAGCAGGGCCGCGGTGATCACCCAGGTGTAGGCGGACTGGCCGCCGTGCAGGTCGGTGAGGATGTGCGGCAGGGCGTTGGAGACGACGGTCGACGAGAGCACGGCTACGAAGAGGCCGAGCAGCAGGCCGGACAGCGCCTCCATCACCTGCCGGTGGGTCATCGGTTGATCGTCGACGGCGGCTCCGACGGTCGCCTCGGCTGTGACGGTCATCTGGGTCCTTCGGCGGGAGGAGTGAGCGGGGGGCGGGGGGTGCGCAGGCAGGGAAAATTGTTGCCTTACGCAACCATAGGCCCGATGGTTGACTAAGGCAACTTTCTTCAAGCCCAAGTAAAGGCCGCGCCCCCAGGCCTGGATCCAGCCACCGTGGCCCCGACCCCGCCCCGGGCCCCGACCCCCGGTCACTCCGCCGGCGGCTCCCCGATCACGTCGTTGAAGCGGTGCAGCAGCACCGCGAAGCGGTCCACGTCCTCCGGCGACCAGCTGCCCAGCAGCTCCCGCACCCGCCGCATCCGGACGTCCCGGGCCGCCAGGTAGCGCCGCCGCCCGTCCTCGGTCAGCGAGACCAGCGCGGCCCGGCGGTCCAGCGGATCCGTCTCCCTGGCCACCAGGCCCAGCTCCTCCAGCGCCCGGATCTGCCGGCTCACCGTGGCCTTGCCGACCGCGAAGTGCACGCCGACGTCCGTCACCCGCACCCGCCCGGTCTGCTCGATGTAGCCGAGCATGCTGTACGCCATCCCCTCCAGCTCGGGGTGCACCCGGCGTGAGAGCTCCGCCACTCGGGCCCGGCCCCGCCGGAACATCAGCGCGACCTCGCGCTCCACCGCCAGCAGGGATTCCTCGTCACTCACCGCGCCAGTATCCCGCAGCCGCACTGGCTGGAAGGCGGCGCGTGGGGTGCGACAAGCTAACTAGTTCATGGTATGAAGTATCCGTTTTCCCCCAATACACAAGGAGATGTGGATGGCCGCCCCGGGGCAGGGTTTCGTCGCTGAACTGAAGGGCGCGGTCACACCGCGTGCGGCACTGCTCGTGATCGGCGTGCTGCTGCTGCAGCTCGGCTTCATCACCTCGTACGTCGGGGCGCTGCACCACCCGGCCCCGCACGAGCTGTCGATCGCGGTGGTCGCCCCGCCGCAGGTCGCCCCCAAGCTGGTCCAGGCGCTGGAATCCGTGCCGGACGACGCCGTCAAGGCCGTCACCGCCCCGGACGCCGAGACGGCCACCCAGCAGATCAAGGACCAGAAGATCTACGCCGCGCTGGTCGTGAACCCGACCGGCACCGAGGACACCCTGCTGGTCGGCGGCGCCCGCGGCACCTCCGCCGCCAAGGCCGCCGAGTCCATCACCACCGCGCTGGACAAGGCCCAGGGCCGCACCGTCAAGGTCGAGGACGTCGTGCCGCTCGCCAAGGGCGACACCAACGGCCTCTCCGCGTTCTACCTGGTCATCGGCTGGTGCGTCGGCGGCTACCTGGTCGCCTCGATCCTCGGCATCAGCGCCGGCTCCAAGCCCGCCAACGTCCACCGCCTGCTGATCCGCCTCGGTGTGCTGGCGCTGTACTCGGTCGGCGCCGGCCTCGGCGGCACGATCATCGCCGGACCGGTGCTGGACGCGCTGCCCGGCTCGATCCTGGCCCTGACCGGCATCGGCGCCCTGGTGGTGTTCACGGTCGGCGCGTTCACCATGGCGCTGCAGTGCCTGTTCGACGTCATCGGCATCGGCGTCGCGGTGCTGATCTTCGTGGTGCTGGGCAACCCGAGCGCCGGCGGCGTCTACCCGGCACCGATGATGCCGCCGTTCTGGCGGGCCATCGGCTCGCTGATCCCGAACGGCGCCGGGACCAGTGCCACCAAGTCGATCGCCTACTTCGGCTCCACCAACCTGGGCATGCCGATCGTGGTCCTGGTGGTCTGGGCGCTGATCGGCATCGGCGTCGCCTACCTGGCCGTGCTGCGCGGCCCGCGCTCCGGCGGCCGCGAGATCGTCGCCGCCGAGGCGTCCTCCGGGGCCTGATCCCCCGCGTTCCTCCGCCCGAGCCCCCGGCCCGCCCGCGGGGGGGGGGGGGGGGGCGCGGGGCGCGGGGTGTGCGGCCGGGGCGGCGGCCCCGGGGGCCGGCGTCTGGGCCGCGCCCGCCCCCCCGCCGCGCCAG
>NZ_JBHWIR010000069.1:0-38547 GCF_042731835.1 Kitasatospora sp. NPDC059817
GCCTGGACGAAGGCGGTCCATTCGGCCTGGTCGAAGGCGAGGTGGGGGCGGTTCGGGTTCTTGTCGTCACTGAGCCAGACGTCGCCGTTGTCGAAACGCGCGATAACCACGCAGTTGCCGTTACCTTCCCCGGAGAACGGGGACTTGACCCACTCAACGCTGGCGGGGCTGTGGTCGTAGGGATCGTTTCGGTCGCGCATCCGGGCCTCCCGGTGGGCGGTTAGGCGGTGAAGCGGGGGTCGTGGGCTTCGATGGCTTGGACGAAGGCGGTCCATTCGGCCTGGTCGAAGGCGAGGTGGGGGCGGTTCGGGTTCTTGTCGTCACCGAGCCAGACGTCGCCGTTGTCGAAACGCGCGATAACCACGCAACTGCCGTTGGAGTCGCCGGAGAAGGGGGACTTGGTCCAGTCGGCGTCGGCGGGGCTGTGGTCGTAGGGATCGTTTCGGTCGGGCATCTTGGCCTCCCGGTGGGTGGTCAGGCGGTGAAGCGGGGGTCGTGGGCTTCGATGGCTTGGATGAAGGCGGTCCATTCGGCCTGGTCGAAGGCGAGGTGGGGGCGGCCGGGGTTCTTGTCGTCACCGAGCCAGACGTCGCCGTTGGGGAAGCGGGCGATGATCACGCAGTCGCCGTTGTCGTCACCGGAGAACGGTGACTTGAACCAGTCGGCGGTTGCTGGATCATGGTCGTACGGGTCGCGCTTCTCGCTCACGTCAGCTCTTCCAACTTGCGTTCAAGGGCGGTGATGGTGTCCTCCGGCGACAGAGCGCAGCGATGGAGCCGGGAGAAGGCTCGCTCGGCCCGTCGTACGTCTCGTCCGGTTCTACGCGGGAGCATACCGCCAACAGCTTCGATGAATACGAACCCATCTTCGGGATCGTCAGGGAACCTCATGAGTACGAGTCCTGAGGTCAGGATGCCCTGTCGACCTGCGCTCAAGGGGATCATTCGGATAGTGACGTTCGGGTATTGCGCGACCTTGATCGTATGGCGGATCTGGTCCGCAAGGACCTTGTGATCGCCTGCGACCATGAGTGCCACCTCGCCGAAGTAAGCCTCCAAGGCGAGCGTGGGGTCCTCGGTGAGTCGACGTTGCCGCAGCATGCGGACTTCCGTTGCGGTTTCGATCTGTTCCTCGTTGGGCGCGCTCAGTCCAGCCGCGATCATCTCCTTGGCGTAACCCTCGGTCTGGACGAGGCCAGGGAAGGCGGAGGGGAAGTAGTTCAGCATCTGAGCGGCATCGGCTTCGAGTGCCAGGTACTCGCTGAAGGCCGCCGTGATGGAGTTCGCGAAATCCAGGTCGCGCCACCACTGCTTCGGAGGGCTGGCCCCGAGAAGGCTCTCAAGGTCCTCCCGCTCCTGGCCGGTGACGCCGGAATGATCGAGCAGTGTGGCCAGGTCGGTGGCGCTGATCGGCTGTAGGGCTCGTTCGATCCGGCTGAGTCGACCGGCGCTCCAACCCTTCAGGTCGGCCGTCATGTCGGTCAGGGTCTTGTTGTTCTCCAGTCGCCAGGCGCGCAGTTCGTCGCCAAGCCGGATTTGCCTGATGGCCGACAGGTCCTTGTTCAAGTGGCGCCCCTCCGTCCGGTGTGGGGTCCAGTCTCACCAGTCTGCTGGCCTTGTCTCAAGTCCAAACCATGATCAATTAATTTATTCGAGCAATGAGGTTGCGGTTTCGATTTTCGATGCTCCACACTCACTGTGACCGCACGAACACGCCACTGAAGGTGTGGGGTGACTCATGTCCACCTTGCGTAACCCGGTCCTCCGATCCTGGGAGACCACCCTCACCGAGCACGAAACCTCGGTCCGTACCGCCCGCCGCCTGGTCCGTGACCAGCTCACTTCCTGGGGCTGGGTCGGTGACCCGGTCGACGACCTCGTCCTCATCGCCTCCGAGTTCGTGACCAACGCCGTCGTCCACGCCTGTCACGGCGACGGCGAAGTCCGGCTCTACCTCCAGGAGTTCGACGGCGGCTGCCGCCTCGAAGTCTGGGACCCCCGCAGTGACCTCCCGCTCCTGGAGCGGCGTCCGGGCCGTTTCAACGAGTGCGGCCGTGGGATCGAACTCGCCCGCCGGCTCGCCGTCGACTTCGGGGTGGTCGCGCGGTGCGGCACGGGCAAGCGCGTCTGGGCGCGCGTCCTCCGTACCGCTCACAGCAACGTTCCCTCGCCCGAAAGTTGAGCGTCATCAAGCTCGCCACCACGGCTGCGATCACCGCCGCCAGCCTCGCCCTCGCCTGCTTCGCCTCGAACCTCGTCCCGCCGCGCGAGCCGGCCACCGCCGACGTCGTCTGGTGGACCACCCTGGCCGCCGCCCTGATGACCGGCATCAACCGTCACAGCGACAACTCCGACGACGACAACGACTGAACCGAGGAGCCCCCCTCATGACGACCATGCACCCCGCCGCCATCGCCTTCCGCGACCCGGCGGCCCTCCGCGCCCGCTGCGACATCGGCAACGTCCGCAGAGTCCATGGTGAGCCCGACTACGAGAACGGAGCCGTCGTCCCCGCCGGCGACTGGTCCCCGCTCCCCGAGGAGCACCCCGAGCGCTACGCGCCGGGCCTCTTCACCAAGGACAGCGGCCTGGTCGAGTTCTTCCGCCTCCCCGGGACCGTCACCGACGTCCACACCGTCGCCGCGCTCGTCGGCCTCCTCGGTGATCCGCTGCACGTCGCCCTCGAACCGGCCGAGGACCCGCCCGGTGAGCTGGTCACTCACCGGTTGCCCGAGAGCGGCCTGTGCCTCGGCCTGCACGTCGACAACCACCAGAACCTGCCGTACCCGGACCGCGACACCGCCCGGCGCCGCCTCTGCGTCAACCTCGGCCCCGGCAGTCGCCACCTCCTGCTCGCGGACACCGACATCAAGTCCATCTGCCGTACCGTCCACGACCGTTACGAGACCCACTGCCCGCACACCGACGACCTGCGGATGTTCGTCGCCCTGCGCAGACCGCTCAAGGTGCTGCGGGTCCGTATCGACCCGGGGGAGGGCTGGCTCGCCCCGACCGCCGTGCTGCCGTACGACGAGTCCACGGAAGGTGCGGAAGGTCAGGCCCGGTGGTCCGCCACCGCGTCCTGGCTCGGCCACTGGGGGCGCGACCTCTTCGAACCGCTGATCTGATCGCGCGCCGATCACTCTCCGCACACACCCGATCGGCGGGGCGGGCGCGGGCCGTACCGTTGCGCACTTTGGAGCGCGGCAAATCTGATGGGCGCGCAAGAGGCGTCGCGCGCCTTTGTCCGCGCCCCTTTACGGTCGAGAACCCTCGCCGACTCGGCCTCGACGATCCGGGGCTGCCAGTGCTGTGACCGGGATGGCCCACCGTGATCGGAAGGCGGCTCGCGGGACGAGCGCACGAGCAACGGCTGGTATTACTGGGGCATGCAGGAAGAGACGGCACGCTCCGCGATCGACACCTTCATCTCCGCGTTCAACGCCTCGGACGACAGCTATGTGACTGCCCTGCTCTCCCAGGCCCTGACCTCGGACGTGGTCTTCTGGGGGCCGTTGGGCCGCAGCGAAGGAATCGCGGCGGTCGAGCAGTTCGTGCTGGACATCCGGCACCACCCGGCGGGGACCGGCACGATGGCGCGCTGCTCAGCGGTGGACATGCCTGACGAGTGGGCCCGGTACCAGTGGGTCTTCACCACGCCGGATGGAGGCCCCCGCCTGGCGGGAACGGACGTCGTCCATCTGCGGCGGAGCCTCATCGACCAGGTCATCGTCTTTGCGGGGGAGATCGAGCCGTTCACCTCCTGAGTCGTCCTTCTGTCGCTGTCCTTCTCGTGAACTTGTCCCTTTCGGCACTCCGGGGCTGCGGTTCGCGGTCGGTCACGTGGTCACAGCACTAGCGACTATCTGACCGCGCGTTCGGGCAGGCTCGGGCGGACAGCCAGTGAAAGGGGCCGTGATGGCCGCAGTGCACGAATCCGTACTCGACGCGATCGGCGGGACGCCCCTGTTCCGCCTCGCCCGGCTCGGCGCCGGGCTGCCCGCGCCGATCTACGCCAAGGCCGAGTTCCTCAACATCGGCGGCAGCGTCAAGGACCGCGCCGCGCTGTCCATGGTGCTGGCCGCCGAGCGGGACGGCCTGCTGCGGCCGGGCGGGACGATCGTCGAGGCGACCTCCGGCAACACCGGCATCGGGCTGACCATCGTCGGGCGGCAGCGCGGTTACCGGGTGATCGCCGGGGTGTCCGACAAGTCGGCGCCCGAGAAGTCCGACATCCTGCGGGCGTACGGCGCCGAGGTGGTGCTCGCCCCGACGGCCGTGCCCGCCGAGGACCCGGCCCACCTGTTCAACGTCGTGCAGCGGCTGGTGGAGGAGATCCCCGGCGCCTGGCTCGCCAACCAGTACGACAACCTGGCCAATCCGGACGCCCATGTGCGCACCACTGGCCCCGAGATCTGGGAGCAGACCGGCGGCCGGGTCACCCACTTCGTCGCGGGCGTCGGCACCGGCGGGACCGTCACCGGCACCGGCGGGTACCTCCAGCAGGTGTCCGGCGGTTCCGTGACCGTGGTCGGCGCGGACCCGGAGTCCTCGATGTACGGGGGCGGGGACGGCAGCCCGTGGTTCGTCGAGAGCATCGGGCACTTCCTCCACCCCGGCACCGTCGAGGACCGCTGGCCGCAGGCCTACCGGTCGGAGGTGGTGGACGCCTTCGAGCGCATCCCCGACCGCGAGTCGCTGCTGACGGCCCGTCGGCTCGCCCGGGAGGAGGGCATCCTGGCCGGTCCTTCCTCGGGCACGGCGGTGGCAGCGGCGCTGCGGGTCGCGCGGCGGCTCGGGCCGGACGACCTGGTCGTGGTGCTGCTGCCGGACTCCGGGCGCTCGTACCTGTCCAAGGTGCACAGCGACGACTGGATGCGGCAGTGGGGCTTCCTGGAGGAGGAGTCGGAGTCGGCGGGCGGCCTTCGGCCGCTGCTCGCCGGGGCCGGCCCGCTGGTCGCGGTCGACGCCGGTGCGACGGTCGGCGAGGCGTTGGAGGCGCTGCGCGCCGTGCCCGGCGGGGTGGCGCCGGTGGTGCTGGCGCGGGCGGCGAGGCCGTACGGGGTGAGCGCGACGGAGGTGGTCGGCTCGGTGTCGCGGGCGGTGCTGGCGGCGGCGCTCGCGGACGGCGGCGCCAAGCCGGGCGATCCGTTGGGTGGTTCGCCGGGTGGTCCGCTGGGCGCGCTGCTCGGGCCGGCGCTGCCGGCGGTGGGCGTCGGGCAGTCGCCGGCCGAGGCGCGGGCGGCGCTGGGGGGCGCGCACGAGGCCGTGTTGGTGCTGGTCGACGGGCGGGCGGTGGCGGTGCTGTCGCGGTCCCGGCTTGAGGGCGGGGTCTGAGGGCGGGGCTTGAGGGCGGGGCCGGTCGGCGGGCTCAGCGGGGCGTCGGCGGGGCCAGGATGGCCGTGATCACCCGGTCCAGCGAGCGGTCGAAGGCGGCGTCCGGATCGGAGGGCGGTCCGGTCGTCGCGAACGCCTGGGCCAGGTGGGGGTATTCGCCGCTCATGGCGGCCCGGGTGAGGTAACCGACCAGCTCCGCCTGCCACTTGGCGCCCGCGGCCGCTGTCTGCTCGTACTGGGCGTACTGGCAGACGAAGCCGTTGAACAGGGCCATGGCCTCCATCCGGGCGCCGCCGCCCAGGCCGGTGGAGGCGGTGACGGCGAGGAAGTGGTCGGTGTAGCGCAGGGCGTTGGGGCCGATGCCCGGGCGGGCGAGCACCAGGGTCGGCAGCCAGGGGTGGCGGCGGAAGATGGCGAGTTGCTGGCGGGCGAGCGCCGCGAGGTCGGCGCGGACGTCGCCGCTCGGCGCGGCCGGCAGCTCGTACTCGGCGGTGACGGCGTCGAGCATGAGGTCGAGCAGGTGCTCCTTCTTCGGCACGTAGTTGTAGAGCGACATGGTGCCCGCCCCGAGGGCGGCCGCGACCCGGCGCATGGAGGCGGCGTCCAGGCCCTCCGCGTCGGCGATCTCGACGGCCGCGGCGGCGATGGACGTCCGGCTGTGGGCGGGTTTCGGCCCGCGGCCGGTGCGTTCGGGGCGCAGCCAGATCAGTTCGGGCGCCTCGGGGGTGGCTGGGCGCTCGCTGTTGCTGGGGGGTTCGTTGGACGGCACTGGATGATCACCTCGCCCCCCATCTTAGATACGTACGACGTACGTAGTAGCATTTGGCTCACGCTTCTACGTGCGCTGTACCTAGAGAAGGGGCAGAGCCATGTCCGACACCGCCCGACCCGCCATCGAGATGGCAGGCGTGGAGAAACGATTCGGGACCACCGAGGCCCTCCGCGGCCTCGACCTCACCGTTCCCGCCGGCACCGTCTGCGGATTGCTCGGCCCCAACGGCGCCGGCAAGACCACCGCCGTCCGCGTCCTCGCCACCCTCGTCGCCCCCGACCGGGGCACCGCCCGCGTCGCCGGCCACGACGTCGCCCGCGCCGCCGAGGACGTCCGCCGGGCCATCGGCCTCGCCGGGCAGTACGCCGCCGTCGACGAGGGCATCACCGGGCGCGACAACCTCCACCTGTTCGGCCGGCTGCACCGCCTCGGCGCCCGCCGCGCCCGCGCCCGCGCCGACGAACTGCTCGAACGCTTCGACCTCACCGAGGCCGGCGACCGGCTCGTCCGCACCTACTCCGGCGGCATGCGCCGACGCCTCGACCTCATCGCCAGCCTGGTCACCAGCCCCCCGGTGCTCTTCCTCGACGAGCCCACCACCGGGCTCGACCCGCGCAGCCGCCAGGAAATCTGGAACACCGTCAAGGAGTTGGCCGACGGCGGCACCACCGTGCTGCTCACCACCCAGTACCTGGAGGAGGCCGACCGGCTCGCCGACGACATCGTCGTCGTCGATCACGGCGCCGCCATCGCCACCGGCCCACCAGCCAGGCTCAAGGCCGCGATCGGCAGCCAGCTGTCCGTCACCCTCGCCGACCCGGCCCAACTCGCCGCCGCCGCCGTGGTGCTGTCCACCCTCTCGGGCGGCGACGCGCAGGTCGACGCGGCCGAACGGACCGTGACGGTACTGACCCAGCCCGGCGTGTCCGTCCTGCTGCCCTCGCTGGTACGGGAGTTGGACACCGTCGGGATCACCGCCGAGGACGCCGCCGTACGGGCCCCCTCGCTGGACGACGTGTTCCTCGCGCTCACCCGCGAATCCGCCGAAACCCTGAGGAGGGCCGCCTGATGGCCGCCGCGTACACCCCCGCGCCGATGTCGTCCCGCCCCGCGCCGACACCGTCCCGCCCTGCGCCGACACCGTCCCGACCCGCCCGGCTGGCCGTCGACACCTGGACGTCGATGCTCCGCATCCTCCTCAACTACCGCCACTCGCCCGGCCTGTTGGCCGCCTCGCTGGGCGTCCCGGTGATCATGGTGGTGGTCTTCGGGTACGTCTTCGGCAGCGCCATGCGGATCCCGGGCGGCGGCGACTACCGCGAGTTCCTGATGCCCGGCCTGTTCGCCATGGTCGCCACCAACGGCATCATGGTGACCATGGTCGGCGCCGCCCGCGACGTCGGCCGCGGCATCACCGACCGGCTGCGCTCCATGCCCGTCTCCCGCACCGGACTGCTGCTCGGACAGACCCTCGCCGACCTGCTCGTCAGTCTCGTCGTCCTGACCCTCCTCGCGCTCGTCGGCCTCGCCGCCGGCTGGCGCGTCCGCGAGGGCGCCGGGGACGCGGCGGGCGCGTTCGCCCTGCTGCTGCTCTTCCGCTTCGTGATGACCTGGGTCGGCACCTGCCTCGGCCTGACCATCGGCAAGGAGGAGGCCGCCGGCCAACTCTCCGTCGCGGTCTTCCCGATCGCGATGGTCACCAACGCGTACGTCCCCACCGGCGGCATGCCCGGGTGGCTGCGGGTCGTCGCCGACTGGAACCCGGTCAGCGCCGTCGTCCAGGCCTGCCGCGAACTCTTCGGCAACCCCTCCGCGGCCGGCGGCGCCTGGCCCATGCAGCACGCCGTCCTCGCCTCGCTGCTCTGGAGCGGCCTGCTGCTCGCGCTCTGCGTGCCGCTCGCCGTACGGAAGTTCGCCACGCACGGGCGCTGAACAGGCCGGAATCCGGCGATTCCGTCCGACCCGGTTCGTCTGCGCGACTGTGGGCCTGCTCGTCTGACGGAATGTGCTGGACACCGGCGCCGGTACGGCCGAAGGTGGGCGCCATGGAGTACACCCACCTCGGCCGCACCGGCCTGACCGTCTCCCGACTCTGCCTGGGCACCATGAACTTCGGCCCCCACACCGAGGAGTCCGAGGCCCACCGCATCATGGACACCGCCCACGAGCGGGGCATCAACTTCTTCGACACCGCCAACGCCTACGGCCGCGACAGCGAGGGCAACCTCAGGGGCCGGACCGAGGAGATCATCGGCCGCTGGTTCGCCCAGGGCGGCGGCCGCCGCGAACGCACCGTCCTCGCCACCAAGGTGTACGGGCCGATGGGCGACTGGCCCAACGAGGGCAAACTCTCCGCCCTCGGCATCCGCCGCGCCGTCGAGGCCAGCCTGCGGCGCCTGAACACCGACCACATCGACCTCTACCAGATGCACCACATCGACCGGGACACGCCCTGGGAGGAGATCTGGCAGGCGATGGAGGTCCTGGTCACCCAGGGCAAGATCATCTACGTCGGCTCCAGCAACTTCGCCGGCTGGCACCTCGCCCAGGCCCAGGAGGCCGCCCGCTCCCGCCACTTCCTCGGCCTGGTGAGCGAACAGTCCCTCTACAACCTCCTCGACCGCACCATCGAACTGGAGGTCATCCCCGCCCTCCAGCACTACGGCCTCGGCCTGCTGCCCTGGTCCCCGCTGCGCAGCGGCCTCCTCGGCGGCATCCTCCGCAAGGAACGCGAAGGCACCCGCGTCCGCGGCGCCCTGCCCCAGGCTGACGGACTCCTCGCCACCCACCGCGACCGCCTCCAGGCCTACGAGGACCTCGCCGCCGACCTCGGCACCGAACCCGCCGACCTCGGCCTCGCCTGGCTCCTCACCCGCCCCGCCGTCACCGCCCCCATCATCGGCCCCCGCACCCCCGCCCACCTCGACGCCGCCGTCGCCGCCCTCGACCTGAAGCTCGACCAGAAGACCCTCGACCGCCTCGACGAACTCTTCCCCGGCCACCAGCCCGCCCCGGAGGACTACGCCTGGTAGCCGCGCACGGGCGCCGGGAGGCCCACTGCCCCCCGGCGCCCGCCCTGCGGCCGTCCCTGCGGCCGTCCCTGCGGCCGTCCCCGCGGCCGTCCCCGCGCCCGCCCCTGCGGTCAGACCAGGGCGCGGGCCCGCTGGTCCCACGTCTCGACCCGCGCCATGGCGGCGGTGACGAGGTCGAGTGCGGCCATGATGTCCTTGGCCGGGGCCCGCAGATCGCGGCTCACGTTGGTGAGCCACTCCATCATCGTCCGGAAGAGCCGGAGCGTCTCCAGGCCCTCGCGCGAGGCCTGGGACATGTCGATGAGCTGGTGCAGGAAGCTGTGGGTCTCCTGGGCCTCCCCGGTCTGCGGCAGCTGCTGGAACATGTCCAGCGAGGCGTGCACGGTCGCGTCGATGTTCGACATTCGGGTGGTGAACTCCTCGGCGCACACCTTGAGTTCGGCCGCCGGCCCGCCGAGGGCGGTGCCGAAGCGCCTGGTCGCCGCGAGCGTGGCGGACGGCGGCGCACCCTTCGCGGCGGCGCGTTTCATGTCAGGCCCGAACTCCTCGGCCAGGGCGGCGATGGCGTTCACCAGCCCGGTCATGGTCTCGATGCCCTCGGTCAGCAGGTCCATCTCGGACTCCACCGTGGCGAAGAGGTCGATCAGGCCGGGCGCGTCCTCCCCGTCCGCCCGCTGCTGCCCGGGCGGACCGGCCTCGGCCTCGTCCCGAGAGCGGAGGCCGAGCAGGATCCTGGCCGGGGTCAGCGGGGCGAACCCCTCCCGGATCCCCCGGTTCAGTGCCTCCTGCAACTCGTTGCGCGCGCTCACCAGTCCACTGCGCGACCGCTTGAACAGGATCGTCCGGATCGGCGAGATGTCGAACGGCAGCAGCCCGTGTTCGCCGATGTGGATGGTGAGGCGGCCGGTCGTGTGCCGAAGGCCGAGTTCGTACATCACATTGGCGTTCCCGCCCGTCACATCGGCGATGACGATGTCCGACTGCAGCACATGGCGGCAGATCTGCTCGGTGATCTCCCCGGCCTGCTGGATCTGGTCCGCGCGCAGCGGCTGGATCCGGAAGGCGGCGCAGGCCGGGCCGATGACCTCCTCGAAGGTCTCCAGGGACGTCTCGTACGCCTGGCGGGCCGGACTGCCGACCTCGGCGTGCCGGTCCCCGATCGGGCCGATCACGAAGCAGGTCGGCAGCTGCGCCGACGCCTCCGGGAGGGTTGCCTCCGGTCCGGACTGCTCCGGGCGGAGCGGCTCCGGGTGGGCGGTCGTGGTCATCGCGATCACGCGAGGTCCTTCCATTCGAGACCGGGCAGCGGCGGGGCGCTGACCCAGGGGGCCAGATCGGGCGCGTAGACGGGGAGTTCCTCGATGCCCAGGGCGCTGAGCAGGCCGACGGTGGGCACCCGGTAGCGGTACCCGGTGCGGATGACGGGGCAGGGAAAGGCGTCGCGGTGGACGAGGTTGTAGGCGGTGGCCAGGCAGATACCGAACGCCCGGGCCGCCGTGCGCAGGTCGACGGACAGCGGGAGGTCGAACAACTCGGGGAAGGTCAGCGGGCCTTCGGCGGGGGCGATCACCGGCCGACCGCCGTCGAGCGGAGCGAGACCGACCCGAGCCGCGGGCCACGGTGCGGCCGGTGGGTCCGGTGGACCACCTCGCGCAGGCCGAGGTGGTCCGCGAGTTCACCGAGCCGCGCGCCCTCGACCGCCGAGCGCGAGGTGAGGCGCAGCGGCGCGGCCAGGCCGTCGGGCCGGTCCGGTCGAGAGATCGCCAGTTCCCAGAGGTCCTCGGTGGACGCGGCGGTGCGGGCGTCGGCCACGGCGACGATGTCCTCCACCGGCCGCCCGCCGGAGGCCGACCGGCGGGCGAACTCCCACCCCCGGCGGCCCGCCGCCCGGAGCAGGTCCGGCCCGACGTCGGGATCGTCCACCGAGACCTCGGCCAGCCGCTCGACGACCGCGAGCACGACCTCCGACTCGACGTCCCTCCGGTCCGCCCCCAGGCGGCCCGCCGCCTGGCGGGCCACCCGCCTGAGGTGCGGCAGCGCCAGCCAGACGACGGCCTCGACCCAGCCGGTGACCTCCGTCGAGCCGATGGCCGACGCCAGCGCGTCGTGCTGGCCCAGCGCGACGGCCCGACGCCACACCTCGCGGCGCAGCACCTCGTCCACCGGCCGCTCGTACAGTGCCGCCCGGGCCTGCGGCAGGTCGAGGTGGACGGTCTCCCCGCCGACCTCGACCGGCAGGACCTCCGGTCGCAGGTGGGCGGCGCTGGTCACCCGGGCGTGGATGACGTCGAGCAGGCTGTTGTACGTGATCAGAGCCATGGGTCGGTTCCTCCCGACGGACGGTGCGGATCGAGAATGGGCCAGATCTTCGAACTCAGACGGCGCAACGCGCTGAAGAGCCGCCGGAGCGAGCGGGGCGGATGGAACGAGGAGCTCTCCGGCAGGGCGAGGAGGTTCCCGGACGGGGTGGGGACGTACAGCCACGCCCGCCGGGCGAACGCCTTGCCGGGAACGGTCGCCAGGATGCTCTGGAACCGGTCCGGGTGCAGGCCGGAGTGTCGGGAGACGACCGCGTCCTCGTACACCCGGTCGGAGACGATCGCCACCAGGTGCGTCGTCTCCGGGCTGGCCCTGGCCAGAACGGCCTTGACCTCTCGGGAGTCGAGCAGCCGGTGCAGTTCGTTCCTCGCCGGCCCGTTCCCCTCGCCGGGCACGCCCTCGGGCGCGACGTGACCGGAGTGGACACTCACCCGCATCCGGAGCCGGACGCGGCCCGGATCGGCGTTGTGCTTGGCGAGTTGCTCGTCGAGGCGGTCGAGGAACGGGTGGACGACGTACCCCAGCAGCACGGGGTCGAAGCCGAACGCGAGCCCGTCGCCGGAGTTGGCGGGGAACCTCTTCGCGGTCCGGAGGTCGTCGAGGCCGGCCGCGGTGAGCGCGGCGTCGATGACGGGCTCAAGGTGGGCGCTGACCGGAGCGTGGACCGCGCCGGGCAGCTCGGTGAAGCCTTTCACGTCCACACAGAGCAGGCCGGAGAGCGGCGGCAGGGGCTGGCTGGAGTCGCCGGGAAGTGACGGGGGTTCGGGCATGGCGGCCTCCTGGAACGTACGGTCCGGGCGCGTCGACCGGGCGGTCGAGCTGATGACCAGGAGTCTGCGGCCCGGCGGCGAAAATTAGGGGGCCGGAGGCCTCTTAACGATGTGGGGTGCGCCACAGGTTCATTCGTGGACGATCCAAAGGCGCGGCAGGGTAGCACCCGATATGGGGAAGGTGTCCGGGTGCGCGGCAACTTGCCTGACGTGCAGCCTGATTGGGGTGCGGTGCCTCTAATCTCTCGCCATGACCTTGTGGGGAAATTCGACGGCGGAGCAGGCGTTCGGGCTGAATCGAACATTTCGAGATCACCTGTCCGACACCGATTGGGAGGGAATCCTCGGTTCCGCCAAAGTGAGGTGGATTCGGAAAGGCGAACAGTTGATGCGGCAGGGCGCCGAGGGTCACTCGGTGTCCTTCCTGAAGAAAGGCGCCGTCCGGATCGACCAGGACGGGAAGCTGATCGTCCTCCGGCACCCTGGCGACCTCCTCGGGGACATGGCCGTGTACGGCCGCCGGCCGCGGACGGCCACCGTGACGGCGTACACGGACTGCGAAGTGGTCACCCTCGGAGCGGAGCTGTTCAGGAGCCGCGCGTTCCAGGACGCGTACGGGGCGGCGATCTGGTCGTACGTCATCGGCCGGCAGCTGGAGACCCAGGTCCTGTCGCGGTCCGGCGACAACGTGGCGCGGCTCGCGTGGCTCCTGGCGCCGCTGCTCGACAACGAGGAACTCGCGGTGAGCGGGCCCGACGGCGTTCACCTGCGGGTCGCTCAGAAGGACCTCGCGGACTGCTTGGCCATCGGCCCCAAACTGCTGCGGCAGCTCACGGCGCTGCCGCCGTTCGGCGGGATGCCGGAGGGGCGTCGCAAGCTGACCCTCGTGACGGACCCCGAGGGCCTGCTCGCGGCCGCGGCGCGGCTCGGGGGGCTGCCGTGAGCGGTGGACGGATGCTGTCACGTCGCGGCGATCAGGGCGGCGCCGGTCTCGAACACGTGGTGCCAGGCCTGGTCCAGGAGGTAGGCGCCGTTCATGCCGTGCTCGGCGAGGCGGACGAAGCCTCCCCGCCGGGTGAAGTCGGCTGCCCGGCGGAGGGGTTCGCGGCGGTCGGCGAGGTAGTGGGTGGCGGCGGACAGGGCGAGGGCGGCGAGGAGGCGGCGGGGTTTGGGGCGGAGGCCGAGGGCGCGGGTGCCGAGGAGGAGGGCGGCGGCCTGGGTGGCGGTGTAGGCGGCGACGTGTGCGGCGCAGGCGCGGCGGCCGGCCGGGGTGGGGCGGCCCTTGGTGCCGGCCTGGTGGTCGGTCTGGATCCAGTGGTCGGCGAGGGTGGCGGAGGCGCGGAGGAGGGCGTAGGTGGCGGCGAAGGCGGCGGCGCGGGAGGTGGGTTGGGGGGTGGGGGCGGCCGGTGTGGGCATGGGCGTGGGCATGGGGCTCCGATCGGTGGGGTGATGGTTTCCTGGTGGGGCGGCTTGCTGTGGTAGCAAGGCAGGCATGACGGAACGGCCTGGCGGGCGCAGCTCGTACCACCACGGATCGCTGCCGGAGGCGCTGGTCGCCGCGGCGTTCGAGCTGCTGGACGAGTACGGGCAGGAGAAGGTGAGCATGCGGGAGGTGGCGCGGCGGGCCGGGGTGTCGGCGGGGGCGCCGTTTCGCCACTTCGCGGACCGGCAGGCGTTGTTGACGGCGCTGGCGGACCGGGTGCTGGCGGACTTCGTACGGTGCCAGGAGGCCGAGGTGGCGGCGGTGGCGGCGGTGGATCCGGCCGGGGGGTCGGCCGGGGGGTCGGTGATGCGGGCGGTCGGGCTCGGGTTCGTCCGGTACGCGCTGCACCATCCGCACCGGTTCGACCTGGTGCGTTCGCGGGTGTTCGTGGCCTCGCGGGAGCCGGAGCTGCGGGATCAACTGGACGGCATGGACCGGGCGTTCACCGGTCTGATCGTGGCGGACCAAGAGGCGGGCCGGTTGCGTCCGGGGGATCCGGGGCTGATGGGGCTGGCCGGGCAGGCGCTGGTGTTCGGGCTGGCGCAGATGATCGTGGACGGCTACCTGCCGGGGGAGGAGGCGGAGGAGCTGGCCGGGAAGGTGCTCGACACCTTCGGCCAGGGAATCGCCAACCATCCTTCGCAGTAACCGATTTGTGCGTGCAGCGAGCCTTGACCGGGTTTCCCGGCCCTGATGTAATCACCGATTACATGGGGTGCGGGAGGCCGAGATGTCCATGGGAACGACGTTCGTCCGATCGATGTTCGCCAAGCCGACGCCGGGCTACACCACCGCGGGCGCCACCGGCGACACCGTGGTGCTGTTGATCGGCATGCGGATCAACCGCTTCTGGGCCGTCCACCACTGGGGCCCGGTGATGTTCGCGATGTTCCGGATGCTGTACGAACTGGGGCGCAGCCCCGAACGCGGCCTGCGCGGGCGGATCCTGCTCACCGCCTCGCCGCGCACGTACTACGTCGTCCAGTACTGGGAGTCGAAGGAGAAGCTGTACGGCTACGCGAGCGCGCCGGACGGCTTCCACCACAGCGTCTGGGGCATCGTCAACCGCAAACTGCGGGAGGGGAAGGCCCGTCGGCACGTCGGGCTGTGGCACGAGACGTACGTGGTGCCGGAGGGCGGGTACGAGTCGATCTACTTCGACATGCCGCCGTTCGGTCTCGCGGGCGCCACCGGCTCCCTGCCGCTCGAGGCGCGTGGGCGCCGCGCGTCGCAGCGGCTGGCCTACCGGTCGGAGGGTTCGACGGAAGGCCTGAAGGAGGGCTCGGGGAACGGTCCGGGGGAGCGCGTGCCCGAGTAGGGGTGCTCACCGGGCGCTCAGGGAGTGTCGCGGGTCGGCCCGGGTGCCGCGGCGTGAGAGCGTCGGGGGATGGCGGAGGAGCAGGGCGGGATGCCGACGGGCGCGCCGAGAGGTGTACGGGCGGGCGCGCCGACCGGCGCATCGGCCGGAGCACACGCGGGCGCAGCGACGGGCGCACCGGCGGGCGGGCCGGTGGTGCACGAGGTGCCGTACCACGCGCAGTGGGAATCGGCCGAGTTGGTGCGGGTGATCATCGACGGACAGGTCGACGCGGCCGAGGACCCCCGGTGGGGGCAGTCCGGTGCGGCCACCCCGGAGGAGTACGCGTGGTGGTCGTGGCGGCTGTGCGGGGTGGCCTGCCTGCGGATGGCACTCGACCACTGGTGGGGCCTGGCGCCCCCGGCGCTCATGCTGGCCGGGGAGTGCGTGGCGGCGGGGGCGTACGTCCGGGACGGCGAGAGCCTGCGCGGACTGATCCACACGCCGTTCGCCGACTACGTCCGGCGGCGGTGGGGACTGGCCGCGCAGGCGCGGGAGTTGGCGCCCGCGGAGCTGGCGGCCGAGGTGGCCGGCGGGCGGCTGGTGATGGTGTCGGTGCATCCCGCGATCCGGGAGCCGGCCGGTCCGGCGCCGGTGCGGCGGGGCGGACACCTGGTGCTGGTGGTGGGCGCCACGGACACGGCGGTGGTGATCCACAACCCGTCCGGATTCCCGGGAGAGTCGCAGTCCTTCGCGCACGTGCCGTGGCGGTCGTTCGAGCGCTTCTACGCCGGGCGGGGGATCGTCCTCGGCCCGCCGGGCACGGGTGGCGCGGGTGGCACCCGATCGGTTCCCGACCAGCAACCGGTCGGGAGCTGACCGGCGGCTGGTCGGGACCTCATGAGGGGCTGATCAAGGGTTGATCAGGGGCTGATCAGGGGTTGTCCGGCAGGCCGGCCGGGTTGACCGGGAGCTGGCTGCGACAAAGCGCCGATATCGGCTTCAACGCGGCGGCCAGACGGTCGAGTTCGGCACGCGGGTAGTCCTCCCAGACCCGCGCGGCGGCCAGGTCGGTGGCGGCCTCCAGGGACTGGTGCCGGATCCGGCCGAGTTCGGTCACCGAGCCCGCCGTGGTCAGCCAGCCCCGATCGACCAGGCGCGCCGCGGCCGCGTCCCACTCCTCGTCCGTCCAGCCGCGCATCGGCTGGAGCATCTCGCGCCGGACGTCCATCGCGCACCGGACCACCAGCGCCTCGCACCCGTCCAGTCCGGCCGCCACCAGGGCCGCCACGTGGCCGTCCCCGCGGTGCTCGCGCATCACCGTGGCGGCCTGCCACAGCCGTTCGTACAGGCCGGAGGGGCGGGGCAGCGCGGCATTGGCGGCGGCCAGCACCCGGCCGACGCAGTCGAGCCGGCCCGCGGCCCGCTCCAGGGCCTCCACCGCCAGTTCGACCTGCGCCGGGTCCACGTGCTCCAGCAGCCGGGCCAGCGCCGCCGCCGAGCCCTTCAACCGGGCGGCCAGCGCCTCCTCCGGGCTCGCGTGCGTCCACACCTCCGGCAGCGCGCGCTCGACCATCGCCGGGGAGAAGCTGAAGAACGCGGCGATCACCGGCGGCGCGTCCACCGCGCCCAGCGGCGCCGACCGGCTGGCGAAGTAGCCGCGCCAGCCGCCGTGCAGCCCGGCCGCCTCGTAGGCCTCGCGGCTCTCGGGCAGGAAGTAGGTGACGGCGTGCACCGGTTCGAAGAGCCACCACAGTGCACGGGCGGGGTGGACGAGATCGGCCATCGAAGGACCTTCCTCGGAGAGGGGCGGGGCGAACCCGGCCGGACGGGGCGGCTCGGCGGGCGCCGACGGATCGGGCGCGCGCGGGCCGCTTCAGTGCTGATGACCACGGCGGCGGCCACGGTAATCCCGGACCGGGTGTGATGACGGTCACGGGGAGGTCCCGGTGTGCACCCGGCCGGGCGTCGGCGCGAGATGATGGGACGAGGTGCCCGCTCCCGGGACGCCGCAGCCCTCGTGTGAACCCTCGTGTGAAGGTAGTCGGTAATGGCGCAGATCAACCCCAGCATCCTGTCCGCGGACTTCGCCCGGCTCGCCGACGAGGCCGAGGCCGTCAGGGGCTCGGACTGGCTGCACGTCGACGTGATGGACAACCACTTCGTCCCCAACCTCACCCTGGGCGTCCCGATCGTCGAGTCGCTCGCCCGAGCCACCGACACCCCGCTCGACTGCCACCTGATGATCGAGGACCCGGACCGCTGGGCCCCCCAGTACGTCGAGGCCGGCGCCGGCTCCGTCACCTTCCACGTCGAGGCCGCCGCCGCGCCCGTCCGCCTCGCCCGCGAGATCCGCGCCAAGGGCGCCCGCGCCTCCATGGCCCTCAAGCCGGGCACGCCCATCGAGCCGTACGAGGACCTGCTGCCCGAGCTCGACATGCTGCTGATCATGACCGTCGAGCCCGGCTTCGGCGGCCAGGCGTTCCTCGACATCATGCTGCCGAAGATCCGCCGCACCCGGGAGCTGATCGCCAAGCACGACCTGGAACTGTGGCTCCAGGTCGACGGCGGCGTCTCCGCCGGCACCATCGAGCGCTGCGCCGAGGCCGGTGCCGACGTGTTCGTGGCCGGCTCGGCGGTGTACGGGGCCGAGGACCCGGCCGAGGCCGTGCGCAAGCTGCGGGAGCTCGCGACCAAGGCCTCGGCGGACGCCTGGTGGGCCTGCGGGCACTGAGCCCTGAGTCCGGGCGGAGCGGTGTGCAGGGGTCCGGGCCAGCCGTCGTCCAGGGGCGGCGTTCCGGGGCCCGGCCCGGGGAGGGGTGGAGGATCCACCGGCCGTCAGGGATGATCGTTGGCGAACGCCCCTCGCCCGGCCCCTCTCCGCACGGTGGTGGAACCGCACATGAGCAACCTCGACCGCAAGCCCTCCCCGACCACCTGCGGCCGCGAGGCCGACACCGGACCGGTCAAGGACCTGCTGACCGGACGTCAGGTCCAGCTCGGCGAGAGCACGATGGTCCGCCGCCTGCTCCCCAACCTGGGCCGCCGGATGGTCGGCGCCTGGTGCTTCGTCGACCACTACGGACCCGATGACATCGCCGACGAACCCGGCATGCAGGTCCCGCCCCACCCCCACATGGGCCTCCAGACGGTCAGCTGGCTCCACCAGGGCGAAGTGCTGCACCGCGACAGCCTCGGCAGCCTCCAGACCGTCCGCCCGTACGAACTGGGCCTGATGACCTCCGGCCGGGCGATCTCCCACTCCGAGGAATCCCCGCGCCCGCACGCCCGCTACCTGCACGGCGCCCAGCTCTGGGTCGCCCTCCCGGACGCCCACCGGCACACCGCCCCCACCTTCGAGCACCACGCCGACCTGCCCGTCGTCACCGCCCCCGGCCTGCACGGCACCGTCATCCTCGGCACCCTCGACACCGCCACCTCGCCCGGCACCGCCTACACCCCCCTCGTCGGCGCCGACCTCGCCCTCACCGAGGGCGCCGACCTCAAGCTCCCGCTCGTCCCCGACTTCGAGTACGCCGTCCTCTCCATGTCCGGCAGCGTCGACGTCGACGGCGTCCGCGTCGAACCCGGCTCCATGCTCTACCTCGGTTGCGGCCGCCCCGAACTCCCCCTCCACGCCCGCACCGACGCCGCCGTCCTCCTCCTCGGCGGCGAACCCTTCGACGAGCAGATCCTCATGTGGTGGAACTTCATCGGCCGCACCGGCGAGGAGATCACCCGGGCCCGCGAGGACTGGATGTCCACCGCCCGCTTCGGCGACGTCCACGGCTACGCCGGCGCCCGGCTGCGGGCGCCGGAGCTCCCCGCCCTCCCGCTGAAGGCGCGGGGGCGCGTGCGCTGACCTGGTGAAACGCGTTCGTGAGGCGCGCGCTGGTTGGGCGGGAGGGTCCTGCGGGATGCCACGTCGACTCGCGCGTTCGGGGCGGCGCGGCAGCCTTCAATCGGACCGATGCTGACCTTTTGCCGACCTCTTGCCGCCTTTGCTGACGAGCTGTCAGCGGACCCGTCGGGTCCTCCTGAGGCCACGGCGCATGGGGCCGGGCGATCTGTTCGTACCGTGCGCTCGCGCGATGATCGACGCCCGCGACCGCCACATCATGTGACTTGCATCACGGCTTTTGTGGAATCTCATCATCCGATTGCTTGCATCTGCAATTCGATGAATACCGAAAACCGGCCCGTCCATCTACGGCCCTGTAGTCGCCACGCGGTGCACCGGCCCGGAAATCGGCTATTACCGATCGGTAGAGCCCGGATAGCGTCAACACATGCCCGATTCTGTCCGATCGTCACGCCATGGTGAGAGCGGAACCGGTGTCGCTGCGAGGTCCGCGGGCACTGCTGGAACTCACCGGCAATGCCATTCCCATCGGCACGTGCAGTACCGGGTTGAGACATCTGCGGTGCAAACCGCTTTCACGGAGGAGTACCTTTTTCAGCGTCAAGAAAGCGCAGCCCCGGCCATGGTCTGTCCACCGTCGGCCGGGGCCCGGAGCGGAGGAGTGTCATGCACTGCTACGCCCTCACGGGGTGGTTGATGCGTCCCGTGATCACCACCGAACGTACCAGTGTCCCGCTGCCGGCCCGAAGGCCGTCCGGCTTTGATTACTGGCGAGTTTCGGTCTCCCTCGGCTCGGTCGCCCCGGCCGCGAATGTGCCGCTGGCATGTGCCGACAGACGGGCGGGGTGGCGGTTCGCCGGAATCGGCGCTCTGGTCACCGCCGCCGGTCAGGCGCGATGCCAGTTCCGGCGGCTGCGGCTGCACCCGTAGCAGGGTGGCCGGGGGGCGGCCGCCGCGGCGGCCGCCCCCCGGCCTGTCGGCCCTGGGGGCGCCGCGCGCCGCGGCCCGCCCCTGGGGGTGGAAATACCGCCGAGGGAGAGAGAAAAGAGCGGGTGAGGATGGCGGGATGGGTGACGGTGGTGTGTGCACTGCCGTCGTGCGGAGAGGTGTTCAGGCGGCCGGTCAGGGCCGGGCGACCCCGGCTGTACCACCGGGTGGCGTGCCAGAAACAGGCGCAGAGGCTGCGGGACGCGGCCAAGGGGGCGGCGCGCCGCCCCGCCCGGGCGGCCGGGGGCTGGGGGCAACTGGTGGCGGAGGACGTGCACGCGGGTGCCGGCCGGCTGCTGGAGGCGCAGGCGCGCCGGGCGCCGTTGACGGTGAGGCTGGCGTGCGCGCGGGCGCTGCGGGGTGACGCCGACCACTATGTGGCGGCCGTCGTCCGCGACGCACGGGCCGACGGGATGGAGTGGGGGGAGATCGGGTCGGCGCTGGGCGTCCAGCCGGACTCGGCCCGGCGCCGGTGGACCCTGCGGCGGGTGGAACAGCAGCTGAGCCGGCGTTCGAACCGGCAGGCCCCGCCCGCGCCGGGGACCGCTTCGGGCGCGGCACCGGCCGCGCCGGCACCGGCCTCGGCGGGGGAGCCGGAGCCGGATTCGGGACCCCGTGCGGGGCTGCTCGCCGCGGCGCTGACGGCGCTGCAGGAGCGCAGCAGGGTGAGCCCGCAGGCCGCCGCGGAGCTGGCCGGGTGCTCGCCGTCGTACGTCTCGCGCATCCTCGCCGGGGACCGGGTGCCGACGTGGCCGGTCCTGCAGACGCTGGCGCGGGCCTTCGGCGGGGTGCCGGAGGAGCTGCGGCTGCTGTGGGAGGTGGCCCAGGGCGCCGAGCGCCCGGGGCGGGTGTCGGTGGCGGGTGCTGCCGATCAGATGCTGCGGGCGATCCGGGGCCTGCACCTGGCGGCCGGGCAGCCCGACGCCGAGGCCGTGTGCGCCCTCGCCCGGGGGGTGTCGGCGGAGCTGGTGCGATCGGTGCTGGCGGGCGAGACCGTGCCGGACTGGCCGGTGGTCAGCCAGCTGGCCGCGGCGCTGGGCGGGCACCCGGGCGACCTGCGCCCGTACTGGGAACGCATGCACTACGCGGCGCTCGCGGCCGTCTACTCCGACGAGTTCGGACCGTCCGGGTGCTTCGCGCGCTCGGCGGCGCCGGAAGGGGGCGAGGACCGTGACGGGGGCTGAGGCGGTGGGCCTGGACGCGTTCGTCCAACGCCGCCGCGGCCTGTACCGGGGGTACGCGGTGGCCCGGCTGGGCCGTACGCCCGCGGCCGGCGAGGTCGTCGACCATGTCGTGGAGGCACTGGTGGCGTGCTGGCCTCGGCTGGTGTGCGAGCGCAGCCCTGCGGCCGGAGCGTGGGTGTTGGTGCGCGAGGCGGTGTCCCTGCACTGCCGGATGCCGTACGGCCAGGACGGCGAGGACGTGCTGCACCGCCTGCTGCCCGTCGCGGCGGCCGACGCCGCCGTCCTGCACTACCGGCTGGGGATGCGGCTGACCGAGGCCGCGGACCTGATGGGCGTCGAACCGGCGGCTGCGGCCGGGCTGGTGCTCGCCGCCGAGCGGGGGCTGCCGCGCGCCCTGGTCGGCGAACTCGCCTTCGGCCCCGGAAGGGCGTGACCGAAGGGGGCGGCTCCGGCGGGCGCGGAGTGAAAGGGGTGGCGCGAGATTTCGTACCTGCGCCACCCCTTCGCTCAGGTGCCCCATAACATCCGCCCGGAGTTCAGCCTTACGGGTTCCGAGACCCTTTAACAACCTGGCGCAGTGTCATGTAGCGCTCTAGCATGGGCACTTCGATCAAGGGGCCGAGCCAGGGGTGGTCGCGTTGGAACCGGATGCGGAAATCGTTTCTCCCGTCACCTACGATCCGGCCGTTCCGAGCGTGGCCCGCATGTACGACCTCCTGCTGGGCGGGCACGCGCACTTCCAGTCCGACCGTGACGGGGTGCGCGATCTGCTGAAGGTCGCACCGAGCAGCGTCGAGGTCGCGGCGATCAACCGGGCGTTCCTGGTGCGCACGGTGCAGACGCTGGTGCGTGACTACGGGGTGCGGCAGTTCATCGACCACGGCTCGGGCCTGCCGACCCAGCGCAACGTGCACCAGATAGCTCAGGAGATCGACGACAGCTGCCGGGTCGTGTACATCGACAACGACCCGATGGTGGTGCACACCGGCCGAACCCTGTTGGCCGGGAACCCGAACACGGCCGTCGTCCACGCCGACATGCGCGACACCGACAAGATCTTCTCCAGCAAGGCCGTGCAGGACCTGATCCTGCCCCACGTGCCGACGGCGGCGCTGTTCGTCTCCGTCCTGCACTGCATCCCGGAGAAGGGATCCGTCCCGCCCGCGCGGCTCGTGCGCCAGGTCCGTGAGCGGCTGCCCGCCGACGCCCCCGCCTACATGGCCATCTCCCAGCTCGTCAGCCCCCATCTCGACGTCCGCCGGCGGATCACGGACCTGATGGCCGACCTCACCCAGCACCATTGGGGGGAGGTCCGTACGGAAGAGGACGTGGTCGGCTACTTCGAAGGCATGGAGATCCTCGACCCCGGTGTGGTGGAGGTGTCGCAGTGGCGTCCCGACCCGGCCGCTGCCCGGACGGCGCAGACGAGCGACGAGTGGACGGAGTTCGGCGGCGTCGCCAGGGTTCACTGACCGGGGCGGCGCATCCTGCCCCGGTGGATCCCGATCGCCTCGTCGATGAGCGCCAGGCCGACCTCGTAGTCGGCGACGTGGAACAAAAGGGTGTTCAGCAGGTCCGCGTAACGCTCGACGTCCGGGTCCTTGCTCAGGTAGATCGCCCCGATGCCGGGGCCCTCGACGTAGACGACGTCGCTCGGGCCGCCGTACTCGAAGGCGAGGTGGGTGAAGGCCCCCGACGGCGGGGTCAGGTCCGCGGTGAACGGCAGGATCGCCACATGCACGTTCGGCCGCCGGCTGAGCTCCTTGAGGTGCTCCAGCTGCCCGATCATGACCTCGGGGCCTCCGGTGTTGCGGTACAGCACGCTCTCGTCCAGCAGGGCCACGACCGTGCGGTCGGCGTCGTCCAGCAGCCGGGTGCGGTCCATGCGCTGGCTCACCCGGCGCTCGATCTCCTCGGCGGGGGCCCGGGGCAGGCCGGCCTTGATCATCCGCCGCGCGTAGGCGCACGTCTGCAGCGGCCCGGGCACCACTCCGCCCTCCCAGTACTGGATGCGGGCGGACTCGACCTCCAGCCCGATCATGCGCCTGAACCAGCCGGGTGTGATGTCGGCGTACTCGGCGGCGAACGGCCCCGCCACGACCCGCTCCAGAAGCACGTCGACGTGCGCGCGGACCTCGGGGCCGACGCCGTAGATCGTGATCAGGTCGTTGACGTCCCTCTTGGAGGGGGTGCTCTCCCCGCGCTCCATCCGGCTCAGCTTCGACGCCGACGCCCGGATCTGGGGAGCGACGTCCGACAGACGCAACCGCCGCTCCTCCCGCAACGACCGCAGCACCGTGCCCAGGACCTTCGCCGCGCCCACCGGTCCGCTCCAGTGGAGCTTGCGTACCTCGTCGCCGTCCGGGTCGCTCGGCGTGGGACGGTCCGGGAGGGCGGGCATGCGGGACTCCTGGGGGCGCGGTTTCGGGAAAGCACTATCCCACGGCGCCCATCCCGCATACCCGCCGTTCTATAGATCCCACGGAATCGGGCCGATCAGCGGTGGAACACGTGATCGAAAGCCCTGTTCTCCATGGCCCAGGCGAAGGCCTCGGCCTCGCCGCGGTTGAAGACCAGGGCGGGCCCTTCCTTGTCGCGGGAGTTGCGGAAGGCGACGGCGCCGTCCGGCAGCGGTCCGACTTCGATGCAGTTCCCCACCTCGCGACTGCTCGGGCTCTTCACCCATTCCACGTCCAGCGAATCGGCGCGGACCCCGTTCTCCGGCATTTCGACAGTCATTCGATTCTTCCCCTTACCATCGCACGGACATGCGGACGGCCGAGGCCGTTTGCAATCCCATTTGCAATTGCAAATGCCCGCCCGGGAATGCTAGCGGCAGCCGACTCGAACGCGGTGTCCTCCAAACGGGTGTCATTTTTCGGGCCTCGCCGTACCACCCCCGGGGCGGTTGCGGCCCGTGACGGGCGGGAAACGTTGCGCAGACACCCGCCTCACCCCAGCACAGGAGGACACCCGTGATCGGGCCCCAGGACCACGCCCACCCGCGCTTCGACCGCGACCTGGCCCTGGGACTGGGAGTGCCCAGGGCGGCGGCCCGACGCCTGCCCGGCACCCCGGACGCCGCCACGGCGGCCCGCGACTTCGCCCGGGCGACCGTCGCCCACTGGCGCACGCCCGTCACCGCACAGGAGCTCGACGAAGCCGTCGAGGACCTGCTGCACGGCTTCGACCTGCACGGCTTCGAGCTGCACGGCTCCGAGCGCGAAGAGGGATGGCTCAGCCTCGTCGAAGCCCCCGACGCCCTCCTGCTCGTCCTCACCCCGGCCCACTCGCCACCCGCCGAAGGGGCTGCCGACGCATTACGGGCCACGCCGGACGCCACCTCCACCGGCACGACGGCCGAACACTGGACCAGGATCCCCTTCCCCGGCAGCCCCCGCACCCACAGCGCCCCGCCGTCATGCTGCGGAGGTCGCAGAGGTAGCCGAACATCTTCGACTCAGGAGGCAGTGGGCCGGGTGAACCCTGTGCGAGAACCAGTGGCGGAGGCCCTTGAGGAGGGCTGCATCAAGACCGGTACCGAGGCCTGGTGATGTCGTCCGCGATCGGCACCTCGACCGGATCGGCCAGGTTGCTCGACGAGGTGCCCGGGTGCCTCGTCGAGCACCCCGCCGGCGTCCTGCGTCGATCCGGTTCAACGGCCGCCGGGTCCGGTCTGGGCGCCGTGGCCGGCACTGCTCGTGCCGTGCTGGCCGGGGCCTTTTCCCGCCGGCCCCTGGGAGAGACGGGGTTCGTGGTCGCTAGCGTTCGTCGGTGAGGTCTCGGACGAGGGTGCTGCTCACCTGGGGGAGTTCGCCGTACTCGGGGTCGTCGGCGGCGACGGGGAGTTGGTGGATGACGGCCGCGAGGCGGGGGGGCAGTTTCACGTCGAGGCCGTAGTGGCACCGGGCGAGGATGTCGGTGAGCACCTGGGTCGGCAGCAGGGCGTGAGGAGTGCTCAGGACGCGCTGTGGCGGGCGGGGTTTGGTGGCCAGCGCTTCGGCCTGTTGGCGCCAGACTTCCGCGTCCAGGAACTCCCCGAGGCTGCGGTGCAGCAGGCTCAGGAACGATGCGGAGGTGTAGGAACCGCCGCCGGCCGCGAACTGCCACCAGAACTGGGCGCCGTCGCGATGGCCCGCGACGTACAGCAGCGCGCCGAGGACGAGGGCGCCCTCGGGGTGGATCTGCGCGCCGTTGACGAGGAGGCCCAGGGAGGCCGCGGCGGACGGCATCGAGAGGACCAGGGACGCGGCGAGGTCGAGTTCGTGGGCCGCCTGCCTGTGCTCGGAGGACAGCGGACTCGGGGCGGTCAGCAGCCGCTCCCAGGAGACGCCCGTACCCCCCGGCTGCGGCCGCGGGGCCCGGGTGGGCACGTGGATGCCGGCCATGTTCGGGTGCAGGGCCCGGTCGTGTTCGGTGCTCACCGGCTCTCCCCGCGGCGGCCGCCGAGCGCCGCGGCCAGGCGGTCGAGGGCCTGGCTCGCGGTCGAACGGACGTTGGCCTCGGTCGTCCCCAGGCAGTCGGCGATCTGCTCGTCCGGCAGGTCGAGCAGGTACCGCAGCACGATCACGTCGTGCCGCCGTTCGGACAACCTCCGGATCGCGACGTACAGTTGCTCGTGGCTGCCCTCGGTCTCCATCAGGTGCTGCGCCCGCTCGGCGGCGATCCGCACCGCGTAGACCCACCCGGGGACGCTCGCCTGGGTGGGCAGCGGCTCGCCGTTCATCATCAGTTCCGCCAAGGCGGCGCCGATCTCCTCCTTGAGGATCGTCCAGGCGTGGAACGGCGGGATCTGCTCGCGCAGGATGCGCGGCCACTCCTTCCACACGCGGACCTTCGCGATCTCCACCGCTCTGTGTGCGGCGTCGTCGTCGCGAAGGCGCGCGCGGGCGAACCCGCTCCACGCCCCCTCGTGCGTGTCGCAGAACGCGTCGAACGTCAGGCGGTCCCGGCCTCCGACCACCCAGTCGCTCTCGGTCACGTCCCATTCCTCCCCTGCGGCACGCCTGTCGGCTGCCGTCCGGTGCGGGCCGCCGACCGTGGTGGAACCCCATGGCCGTACGGCGGTCACAGCGGGAACTCGCTTCCCTGGTAGGAACATTAAGGCGGATTGGATGCCGAGATGTTAAGCCGCAGCAAGGTGTTTCGAGATCAGACACAAGGCGCGGCGGATGATGGAGATACCGTGCTCGAACATGGTCAGAGTGGGTCACTACATGCTCTGATTCGGTCGTCCTGCTGCACGGTCGCGTCGTCACCGGCAACGGCCCTTGATTGGCCGTTCGGGCGTGTGGGCATAGTGGAAGGGGCCGCGCCAGGGTTCGCCACCGCTCGCCACGGTGGCGCGGGCGCGGATCGGTCCTGTCCTGCACAGGGCGAGTCGATGATGCATCAGGGGGAACGCATGACTCAGGGGGAACGCATGACGGACGGCACCGCCGGGACCGACGACGTAGAGGTCAACCTCGACATACACCTGGCGCACTCCGCGCGGATGTACGACTACTACCTCGGCGGCACGACGAACTTCCCCGCCGACCGTGAGGCCGCCGGCCGGGCCCTGGCGGTCTTCCCCTACGCCCGCTCCGCCGCGCGCGCCAACCGCGCCTTCATGCGCCGGTCGACGCACCTGCTCGCCGAGGCCGGCATCCGGCAGTTCCTCGACATCGGCACCGGGATCCCCACCTCGCCGAACCTGCACGAGGTCGCGCAGTCGGTCGCACCGGACGCCAAGGTCGTCTACGCCGACAACGACCCGATCGTGCTCCTCCACGCCAAGGCGCTTCTGCACGGCACCGAACAGGGCGTCACCGCCTACGTGCAGGCCGATGTGCGTGAGCCCGCAGACCTGTTGGACTCGGCCCGGGCGATCCTGGACTTCACCCAGCCGATAGCGCTCAGCATGAACGCCCTGCTGCACTTCGTGCCGTTCGAGGCCCAGCGGATCACCGAAGGCCTCAAGGCACAACTGCCCAACGGTTCCGCGCTGGTGATCAGCCACTTCACGCAGGACTTCGCCGCCGAGGAGACCGCTCGGCTCATCCAGGTCTACACCGCCGCAGGAACCCCCGTCGCCGCCTGCACCCGCGACGAGTTCGCGCAGTTCTTCACCGGGTGGAACCTCATGGAGCCGGGCGTCGCCGCCACTCCGCGCTGGCACCCGGCGCCTGCGGACGACACCGAGCACATCACCGACGCGGCGGCCTCCTGCTACGGGGCCGTCGCCATCCGCCCCTGAGCCGTGCTCCCAGTCTGGCAGCTCCCAGTCCGGCAGCTTCGAAGCCCGGATGTTCAAGCCCGTACATCGGCATTCCGGGGCCCGGGCGGCTCACTCGCGCCCGCCGATCGCGTCGACCGGCGCCGGCCGCAGGGCGGACCGGGTCGCCACCGCGATCGAACCCCAGGAGAGCGCGACGGTGACCGCCACGATCGCGACGAGGCCGACGGGGGAGACGGACGGAACGGGTGACCCCGTCAGCCCGAGGCTGATGCCGACCAGGGGCGGGATCGTCGCCAGCAGGCCGAACAGCAGCGCCGAGAAGACCACGATCCTGGCCTCGCCGTTCATCATCGCGCGGACCTGGGACCGCTCGGCGCCGATGAGGCGCAGCATCGCGAACTCGCGCACCCGCGCCGCCGTCGCCATCACCAGGGTGTTCACCACGGCGATGGCGATGTAGCCCAACAGCACGGTCTGGAACAGGAGGTTGAGCGCCCAGTCACCCGAACCGCCGCCCCCGGGCGCGGCCTTGAACGCCTCCTGGCCGCCCACCTGGACCGTCGGGTAGCGTCCGACGGCGCCGCGCAGCGCGTCGGCGAGCGCCTTCGGGTCGGTCCCGTCCGCGGACCTGACCAGCACGGCGGTGTCGACCCGCGCGGTGGTGTGCGCGACGACGAGGTCGTTGGGCAGGGTGACGTCCCCGAAGCCCGGGCCCCGCTCGTAGACCGCCACCACCCGCGGCCTGACCGCCGTGCCGTCGCCGAGCCGCAGGTCGACCGTCCCACCGCGCCGCGCGTGGACGGTGTCCGCGACGGCCCGGCTCAACGCCACCGTCTCGCCGCGCAGTTCCGCGGTGTCGCCCTCGACCACCCTGAGGTCCATGGTCTCGGAGAGCCGTTCGGGCGCGACGCCCTGGGCGGTGAAGACCTTGGTCGCGGTGCTGTCCTCGGACGGGAACGTCAGCAGCACCCGCATCCGGGCCACCGGCGTCGCCACGGCGGCGCCGGGCACGCCGCGCACGGCGTCCACGACCTCCGGGGACACCCCGGCGCCGGACGACGAGGTCAGCACGTGATCGGCCCGCAGGCCGGCGTCGAGTTGGTCCCGCGACGCCGCGATCGTCGTGGAGGCGCCGAACACCTGCACGGCGGCCAAGGTCACGCCCATGGCCAGCGGGGTGACGGCCGAACCGAGCCGCCGCGCATGGGCCCGCGCGTTGGCCTGGGCGAGGAAACCGGCGGCCGTGGACTGCCGGTTCAGGCGCGGGCCGAACAGCACGACGGCGCCTCTGATCAGCAGCGGGCCGACACAGCCCAGCGCCACGACGAACAGCAGGACCGCGCTCGCCGCGGTGTCGGCGGCGGAGTCGCCCGACACCGCCACCTCGCCCGAGGTCAGCAGCAGCCCGAGCGGGACGAGCAGGAAGCCGACGGCCAACCGGACCCGGCCGATCCTCCCGGGCTCGACGGCGGCGTCCCCGAGCGCCTCGACCGGGCTGGTCCCGGACACCCGGCGCGCGACCAGCCAGCCGCCGAGCCGGGCGCTGGTCATGCACAGCGCCAGCGAGGCGACGAAGGGCAGCCACCCCACGTCCATCCGGAAGTCCGCGGGCATCGCGCCCGCGAGGACGAACGCGCCGCGCATCACGAACGCGACAACGACGCCGGGGACCGCGCCGACCAGGGCGCCCGCCAACGACACCAGGGTCATCTCGGCGCCGATCATCCGGTGGATCTGCCGGGGCGTCGCGCCGATGGCGCGCAGCAGGGCCAGTTCGCGCCTGCGCTGCTGCACCGACAGCGCGAGGGTGCTCGCCACCACGAACACCACGATCAGCACCATGGTGCCGCCGAACGACGCCGACGTCTCGACCACCAGGCTGCGGGCGTCGCCCACGTCCAAGAACTCCACATCGCCGCGCCCCGCGCCGGTGTGCGCCACCAGGCCCGGCACGGCGGCCGTGATCCTGCCGGCCAGTTGCTCCGGGGTGACGTCGGGCCCGGCCCGCACACCGATCGCGTCCACCCGGTCCGGGCGGCCGGACAGCTCGGCCGCCCGGCCGTCGGTGAAGAACACCGCGGACTGGCGGCCCAACGCGCCCCCCTCCGGCGCGGCTACACCCACCACGCGGTACGACGACGCGACCGAGCCGACCACGAGCCGCACCGTCGCGCCGGGCGACACGTGGGCGCGCGCGGCGAGGCCCGCGTCGAGTACGACCTCGTCGGGCCCGGCGGGCGCGCTGCCCGCACGCACCGCGAACGGCCCGAGCACCGCGGCGGACCAGCCGTGCCCGACCACGGGGAAGCCGTCCGGGCCGCCCACCGCGCGGCCGTCCGGGGCCAGCACGCCGACCTCGACGTCGACATCGCCGACGGCGGACCGGACACCGGGCACGGCGGCGACGGCGGCGACCTTGTCGGCGGGCAGCGTGACGCGCTCGCTGTAGCGGACCTCGGAGCTCTCGTCCAGCCAGTACGACTGCTCCGCGCCGAGGACCACCGCCGCGCCCGAGTAGCGCTCGGGGGCCACCCCGGTGCTGAGCCCCGACATCAGCAGGATCCCGCACGCGGTGATCACCGCCGAGCCCGCGGCGATCGCGACGAAGGAGCCGACGAAGCCGCCCCTGCGCCCCTTGATCGTGCTCCACGCCAGCGACAGGTCCCTGCGCTCCGGCACCACGAGGCGGACCAGCCTCCGGATGCGGCGGATCACCACGCGCCCAGGTGCGTCATGCGCGCCGCGCCCTGCCCCGAGGCTCGCCGGCGCAGCCCGCCCGCGAGCCGCAGCGGCGGCGTGACGGTCTCCTCCACGGTCAGCGTGGTCAGCGTGGTCATCGGGCTGCACACTCGGGGAAGGCACTCCTGCCAGAATCGGACGGTCCCATTCCGAGGGTGCGGGCGCCACGATGCAGTCCGATGCGTACGGCATCCGGCGCCGGTATCAGGCTCCTTGACGTGCCGTAACCCTTCGACGCCGTACCCCGGCGGATCGACCAGTCGGCGGATGCGGCACGCCACGCAGGTTGAGACATGCTCGGGGAGCCTACCCGAGGCCCCGCCGCGCCCCATCGTCGTGGCCGAGGAGCGCACGGGGTCGGCCGCCTGAAAACCCCATGGACGAGATTGTGGCGCCGCATCAATCACTGACAAGATTTCAACACGGCATCCTGCTGCGGGAGATGCCGCCGAACCGACCGGGGCTCGACGCACGCCAGGAGGCCGCATGGCACGGGTGAACCTGAGGGCTGCATTCATGAGCGGCCTTTCGTCCACCGTCACGGCTCAGCAGGTCTTCACCAACCGGGTCGACGAAGTGGCCGCGTTCGCCCGGTCGGTCGACGAGCTCCACCGGATGCTGGACGAGGCCGAGGTCTCGCCGGTCGTGGACCGTGGGCAGGGCCGCCGTAACGTGCTGACCTTCTACGGCGTGGGTGGCATAGGCAAGACGACGCTCTCCCACGAGTTGGAGCGCCGCCTCCTCGCCGAAGCGCGGGAGAAGGAGCGCGACGACGTGGTGACCGTGCGGATCGATCTCTCGGAGGAGGGCGCCGGCGACATCGAGAGCCTGTTGCTGCGTCTTCGGGCCGCCCTGGGGCAGTTGGGGAGCCGTTGGCCGGCCTTCGACCTGGCACTGGCCTCCTACTGGGCTCGCGCCCACCCCGGCGAGGCCTTGCAGGAGTTCCTGGACGCCTCGCCGGCGCTGCGGCGCGCCTCGCGGAGTATCGCGTTGGGCGACCAGATCGCGGAGGCCGTGAAGCAGGTCGACCCGGGTGGTCTGGGAGGTCTGACCGGACTGGCCCACCGGGCCGCGCTCGTCACGTACCGCGCCGTCCGGGACCGGGTGCGGGAGGGCCGGCTGCTGGCCGACTGCGACCTGTTCGCCGAACTGGTCGAGGCGGACGCCGACTACGAGACGCTCTCGTACTTCCCGTACCTGCTGGCCTGGGACTTGGAACGGCAACCCCGGGGCGGTCGGGCGGGCCGGCGGCCCCGGGTGTGCGTCTTCCTCGACACCTTCGAGGTGGTCAACGGCCAGGCCGATCGCGCAGTGGAACGGTTCGTCCAGCGCTGCGCCTATCTGATGCCGAACGTGCTGTTCGTCATCACCGGCCGGAACCGGATCGACTGGGCCGACTCGGGCGCGGGCGGCGAGCTGGATTTCACCGGCCCGGAGTGCTGGCCCCAGCTGCACTTCAGCAACGACACGGCCGAACCACGGCAGCACCTCGTGGGGTACCTGTCGGACTCCGACGCGGACAGCTATCTCCGTGAGGCCCTCGTCCGGGGCGGTGAGCCCGCGATGTCGGCGGAGATCCGGGAACGCGTCATCTCCGGCGGCCAAGGGCTGCCCTTGTACCTGGACCTGTCGGTCTCGCACTGCGCCGCCCTGCTGGCACGCGGCGGGCAACCCTCCGTGGCGGACTTCGGCGGCTCGTTCACAGCCGTCGCGACCCGGTCGATCAGGGACCTCCCCCGGGAGGAACGCGACCTGGTCCGAACAGCGGCGCTCACCGACCGGGTGGGCGCAGAGCTGCTGCGCGCCGGTCAACCCGGAGTCTCCGACGGGAGCGTGGCACGCTTCCTTCGCCGA
This sequence comes from Kitasatospora sp. NPDC059817, assembly GCF_042731835.1. Lineage (NCBI taxonomy): Bacteria > Bacillati > Actinomycetota > Actinomycetes > Kitasatosporales > Streptomycetaceae > Kitasatospora > Kitasatospora sp. NPDC059817. The sequence goes on from NZ_JBHWIR010000069.1 coordinate 31,856, forward strand.
CCGTTCCTGACACACGACGACGCCTATGCGTTCCCGTACGCGTTGCACGTGGCGTTGCGGCAGGCCATCGGCGAGGCGGACCGGACGCTTCCGGACGGCTGGTCGGATCGTGACCGCAGTGAGGTCGCCGCCCGGCTGCTGAGCTGGCTGGGCGAACGCCTGGGCCCCTCCGGCGGGCGGGTGGCGACGGCGCAAGCCCTCGAAACCGGGCTCAAACTCTCTGCCGAGCACGGTGTCTTCGACGACTGGATGGCGCTGGCCACCCAGCGACTCGTCGAGGCCGGCCAGTGGTCGGAGCTCGGCGCCGGTCTTACCGGCGGCCCGGTGGGCCTCCCCGAGTACCGGGCGATCCGGGCCGCCATCCGAGGAGTCCAGCTCCGCCGGACCGGCCGCGTCGAGGAGGCGATCGAGGTGCTCGGCGGCGCGGCCGGAGGCGTGCGGCACGGTGGCCGGACGGCACAGCTGGTCCGCATCCACCTCGCCCACGCCCTGCGCAACCACGGCGACTACACGCAGGCCGCGGAGATCTACCGGGGCTTGGTGGGGGGCGAGTTCGACGCGGCCGCCCGCTACTGGCTCAGCGACTTCGACTACCTCAACGGGCGGTTCGCGGCCGCTCTCGCCTCCCTGCACGAACAGCCGGTCCGTGGCCCGGAGGACGAAGGCGAACGGCTCCGGCTGACCGGGCACATCTGGCGGGTCAACGCCCGCTTCGAGGAAGCGACTTCCGTCTACCACGAGGCGATCGACCTGGCGAGGCGCGAGGGACTGGCCGCCGCAGAGGCGAAGGCACTCGCCAACCTGGCGCAGACCGCCTGCTGGTCCGGGGACACGACAGCCGTTGCCGACGCGGCGGGCCGGGCCCGGGAACTGCTCGACCTGGTGCCCAACCCCGTCGAACTGGTCAAGCTCCGGTCCGCCGAGGCGGTGGCCCACGCCATGGCCGGCGACATCGACACTGCCCGGTCCGCGGTGGGAGACACCCGGCACCTTGCGGACGGGATCGCCTACCGGGGCGGCCACAACCTGGCGGACGTGGCCGATATCCTCCTCGGCGTGCTCGCCGGTGACCACGAGGGTGCTCGTCGCACGCGATCCGAGCTCGATGCGCGCACCCGTACGTCCGGAGGCAACACCTACTGGGTTCCCATCGCGACCTCCTGGATCGACGGCTCCCTCGCCGCCGCGGAGCACCTGCCCGCCGTCGGCTGGGTGGACGGCCCCGTCGCGTCGTTGGGCCGCTGGGCAGCGGTGGTGACACGTCGATGACGCTCCCCGGCCCCCGCACCTCGGCCGAGTCGTCCGGAGAAAGCAGAGTCTGATGACTGACCTCGTAAGCGTCGGCCTTGTCGGCGTCGGCACCATCGCGCAGACCCATCTCGCGGTCCTGGCCGAACGGGACGATGTGCTGGTCGAGTTCACGGTCGATCCGAACCGGCCGGAACCGCCCTCGTTCCGTGGAACCACCCCGCGTCACCACGCCGGCCTGGACGACGCGCTCGCGGAGCACCGACCCGATCTGCTCGTGCTCGCCACTCCCACGCACACGCACGCGGAGCTGGCGGCCCAGGCTCTCCGGCTCTCCACGGCCAAGGTGCTGGTCGAGAAACCCCTCGTCCACGACCTCGCCTCGCTCGGGCGGCTTCGCGCGCTGGACGAAGCGGTCGACGTGCGGGGCCGGTTGTTCACCGCGCACCACTTCGCCTTCTCGCCGGAGGTCGGCTGGGCGGCGGAACTGCTCGCCGAGCACCCCGAGTGGGGGCCCGTCACGGCCGTCACCTCCGCGTTCTACGACCCCTACGTCCTCAAGGGCGCCGGTGCCTACGAGTCCTACGGCTCCAGCTGGATGGACTCCGGGGTGAACCAGCTCAGCATGCTCACCCGCCTGGTCGACCTCACGGCGCTGACCTCCGCCCGGCAGCTGGACGGCGGCGCCAGCGCGTGGTGCACCGCCGAGTACCGGTCCCGGGGCGAGTCGGGCACCGCACGTCTGCGCAGCAGCTGGCTCACGGGCTCCAGCAGCAAGGAGAGCAGCCTGGTCCTCGGCCGGGCGGGTGTGGAGGTGTGGATCGACCACACCTCCATGACCGGCTTCGCAGCCCGGGACGGTGACCTGCTCGCCGCCTTCGGGACGGACGGTCGGACGGCCCGGAAGGTGGCCCATTACCGGCCGCTGTACGAGAGCCTGCTCTCCGACCGCCCCGACCCGGTCCTCGGGTTCGACGCGGCTGCGAGGATCACCGAGATCCATCACGCGGCGCCCGGCGCGGAGTAGTCCCTGGGGCGGGCGGGGCGCTGCGACGTTCGGGTCGGTGGGGGCGGGCGGGAATCGAGCGACTCGCCGAGACGTGCGGGGGTGGCTCGGGCAGGGCAGGATGGGGCCGGTTCGGGTGGCCTGGCCGCCTGGGTCCCCGTCTCGGTGCGTGGTTGTTCCGGCGGGTGTCGCCACCGTCTGACGGGCGTTCGTCGCTCGGGAGCCGCCCCATGACCGCTTTTGCCCCTGCCGGTCCGATCGTCCGGTTCCACCGTTCGGTCGCCGAGTCGCTCGGCGGGCTTCCGGGTGCCTTCTGGTGGCTCTGGGCCGCGACCCTGGTCAACCGGCTCGGCGGTGTGGTCACGTTCCTGGCGCTCTACCTCACCGCGGACCGTGGCTATTCGGCCTCGTACGCGGGGGTGGTCGCCTCGCTCATCGGCCTCGGCTCGGCGATCGCCGCGCTGGTCGGCGGTGTGTTGGCGGACCGGATCGGCCGGCGGCCCACCCTGCTGGCCGCCCAGCTGCTCACCGCGCTCACCACGGCGGCGCTGGGTTTCGCCGACGGGCAGTTGGCGATCGCCTCGACGGCGTTCCTGGTCGGTCTGAGCAGTTACGCCTCCCGTCCGGCGACGTCCGCGATCATCGCGGACCTGGTGCCGGCCGCCGACCGGGCCCGTGCCTTCGCGCTGAACTACTGGGCGATCAACATCGGGTTCGGCGTATCGGCCGCGCTGGCCGGGCTGGTCGCCGCCCACGACTACCGGGTGCTGTTCCTCGTGGATGCCCTGTCCACGCTGCTCTGCGCCGTGGTGGTCTTCGTCAGGGTCCCGGAGACCCGGCCCGTCGAGCCGCAGCAGGACGCCGCCGGGCCGGGGGAAGGGCCGGGGGAAGGGGTGGGGGAAGGAGCGGGGAGAGGGCCGAGCGCCGGGCTGGGCACGGTCTTCCGGGACCGGCGCTTCATGGCGCTGGTCGGGCTGACCTTCGCCTTCGGGCTGATGCTCCAGCAGGGCAACACGACGCTCGCCGTGGACATGGGCAAGGCCGGGCTGACCAGCACGCAGTACGGAGTGGTGATCGGGATCAACGGCCTGCTGATCGTCCTGTTGCAGATCCCGGTGACCCGCCTGACGAAGGGACAGCACCGGGGGATGCTGCTGCTGGTCAGCGCGTTGCTCACCGGGTCGGGCTTCGGCCTCACCGCGTTCGCGGGCTCCTCCGCCCTCTACTACGCCGCCACCGTGGGGGTCTGGACGCTCGGCGAGATGATTCAGGCACCCACGAGCATGAGCCTGGTGAGCGAGCTCTCGGCGACGAGCACCCGCGGGCGCTACCAGGGGGTCAACTCGCTGGCCTGGTCGGCGGCCTCCTTCCTCGGGCCGGTCGCCGGCGGGCTGCTGCTGGACCACGCCGGCCGGGGCGCCCTCTGGGGGTGCTGCGCGGTCCTCGGCACGGTGGCCGCGGCGGGGTACCTGGCGTTGGGGCGGCGGGTGGACACCGGGCGCTACTCGATGCCGTGACCAGGCCCTGAAAGGGGACGGGACGGATCACGGCTCCTGGCGAAGGTCGGTCCAGGGGGCCAGGTCGGGTGCGGCGCTCTCGCTGCGGAAGAGGAACTCGAACAGCAGCCGGGCGGCGAGCTGCGCGGTGCTGCCGGAGGGGTCGTAGCGGGGGGCCACCTCCGCGATGTCCACGGCCTCCACGGGCAGGGCGCGCAACTCCTCGTAGACGTCCAGGAGGTGTCCGGTGTCGATGCCGCCCATGGTCACGTGGCCGGTGCCGGTCGCCACGGCGCTGTCGAGGACGTCGATGTCGAGCGACACGTACACGGTGTCGCAGCGCTCGCCGAGCTGCTCGACGAGCGGGCGCAGGGCCGCGGCCGCGCCCTGGCGCAGGATCTGGGATCCGGGCACCACGTGGAAGCCCCGGTCGAGCAGGCCGCGGAACTGGTCGTACCTGGTCACGTCGCCGACGCCCACGAAGGCGATGTCCTCGGGGTGCATCCCCGGGAGCTCGCTGATCCGGCGGGAGTTCGACCCGTGGTAGAGCGGCCCGTGCAGGGTGCTCCAGTTCCCGAAGTCGAAGTGGTGGTCGATGTTGATGAATCCCACCCGCCGCGCGCCCCGGTCCAGCCGGCCGGCGCGGAAGCCCGCGAAGGTGGGGAAGGTGGTCGAGTGGTCCCCGTTGAGGAAGACAAGGCGCGGCGCCGATCCGCTCAGCCGCCGGCTCCCGGCGGCGACCGCCTGGAAGGTGCGGATGGTGTCGGTCGGGTAGATGTGCAGGTCCCCCGCGTCGGCCACGCGCGGGGCGCGGTAGCGGAACGTCCGGCCGCTGCGGGTGTCCAGCATCTTCCACTGGCCCAGGCTGGTGAGGTAGCTGGAGAACACCAGGCTCGCCTGCCGGATCGCGCGCGGCCCTTCGGCCGCGCCCGGGCGGGAGCTGGCGGTCGCGTCGTACGGGACACCGGCCGCCACCCAGCCGTCCTCGCCGACGTCGACCTGCGCCCGGTCCGCGGCGGGGGCACCGAACAGGGTGGCGAGGCCGGCCCACCCGGGCAGCGGGTCGGTCTCGAACTCCTCGGGTTTGACGCTGCGGTGGAGCGCCTCGAAGTCGGGGAGTTGGGAGGGGAGTTGGCTGAGGGGTTGGTGGGGCAGCTGGTACGGGGGCTGGGTGGGGGGCTGGTTCATGCGGTCTCCCTTGGGGAGTTGGTGGAGTGCTTGGGGAGGGCCGGCACGGGGGCGCGGACGATGCGGTGGGCGGCGGCGATCTTCTCCTGGAAGAGCTCCCAGCTGCGCTCCGGAGTCAGGTGGCTGGGCCGGTAGACCACCGGGGCGTCCTCCCGCCACTGCGCGAAGTCCCAGGTGAAGATGCGCTCGCGCAGGCGCTGGAAGTCGGGGGTGAGCGGGTAGGGGACGAAGTTGTAGAGGTTGAAGAGCCACAGGGCCCGGCGGTTCGCCTCCAGCCACCGGACGGTCTGCGCGTGGGACTCCTCGGTCTCCTCGTCCAGTCCGCCCATCATGTTGAGGACCACCTTCAGGCCGGCGTCGCTCAGCGCGTGGATCCGTTCGGTGTAGTCGTCGAGTCCGCGGGACAGCTTGCCGAGCCGTTTGAGCATCTGGGAGTCGGCCGACTCGAAGCCCAGCTCGACTGCCACGACGCCGAGTTCGAGCATCGCCTCGATGACCCACTCCTTCACCTGGAGGACGTGGGTCTGCACGATGAACTTGTAGCCGGGGCGGTCGCGGAACACCTCCAGTAGGTTGCGGACCGCCTCCCGCGACTGCCCGAAGGTCTTGTCGCCGACGTAGACGAGCCGGGTGTCCGGGAAGCGGTCGGCGAGCTGGTCCACTTCGGCGCGGAGGGCGCTGCTCCCCACCAGGGTGAGCTGCTTGCTCCAGGCGTCCCCGCAGAAGGCGCACTTGTACAGGCAGCCGTGGCTGGCGTTGAGTCGCAGCATCGGCACCTTGCCGCTGTAGCCGTCCAGATGGCGGTAGTCCGGTGCCCAGGTGATGGGCTCGGCCACCAGCCCGAGGGCGGCCCGCTTCTCCGTACGGCCGCCCCGCCCCGAGGCCAACTCGACCAGGACGGCCGCGAAACCGGCGTCGAGCTGCCCGCGGTGCACGGCGTGCACGGAGCCCTCGGGCGCCAGCGGGGCCATGTTCCCGCCCAGGACGACGCGCCGCCCGGCGCGTTCCAGCTCGCCCGCGAGGTCCAGGGCGAGCCGGAAGTTCTGGGCCAGCGGCGAGAACAGGACGAGATCGCCGGGTGCCGTCGCCGCCAGGATCGGAGCGCCGCAGGCCTCGCTGTCGGCAGGGGTGCGGGACAGGTCGACGAAGCAGGAGTCGATCGCGGTGCTGTCCAGCAGGGCGGTCAGGTGCGCGACCCAGAGCGGAATCTCCCAGAGCCCGTCGGACGGGATGAAGTACTCCGGGAGGAAGGCGCGGAAGCGGCGGTCGTAGTCCTGGTAGTAGGCGGACAGCCGGTCATCGGGGTCGCGGGTGGACGGGAATGGCAGTTGGACGATGCAGCACCTGGTCACGATTCCTCCGCACGTGGGGACGTGCTCGCGCCGACCGGCTCACGGGAGGGCGCCGATCGGTCGCGCCCGGAGGAGCTCCTGCCCGGGCGGTGGCCGCCGCCATCGGCGTGAACGACGCTCACTGGTGCGCGTACCGGCCCCGTGGAGCGCGAAGGACCTTCGTGCCCCCGGGGCGTGCGCCGGGTGACGCTGCTCGGCGACGCGATCCACCCCATGCCGCCGTACCGTGGTTGCGCTGATGCGCGCCGGGGCCCCCGCCCCGGGGGGGGGCGGGCCCGGACCCGATCTCCGGGGCGCGGGGCGACGCCGTCGGGACGGGCCTCACCGCGCGCGTCGCCACGGCCGCGGGCGGAATCGTCGTCGACGGCGTGGCCCGACGGGCCGACCTGACCGCGGAGTTGC
>NZ_JBHWIR010000070.1:0-5785 GCF_042731835.1 Kitasatospora sp. NPDC059817
GTTGGGGTTCTTGCCGCCTCCGGGCTGGCGGTGGGGGGGTGGTGGGTTGTGTGGTTGGGGGTTGGGGGGGGGGGGGTGTGCGCCCCCCCCCCCCCCCCTCGACTCCGCCGAGGCGCCGTGGACCTTGGACAACCCGGCCAACACCTGGTTCGGGCTCGGCGCCACCGCGCGCGCCGTGCTGTCCGACCCGGCCGGATCGCCGCTGGGGGAGCGGGCGTTGGGCGTCGCCGAGGTGGTCGTCCCGAGCCTGGACGACGCCGCCGACGCCCGCCCGCTGGTGGTCGCCCTCGCCCGGGTCGGCGTCACCGCCACCACCTCCGGCGCCGACTGGGCCCGGTACGGCTGGCTGGACGTCGACTCCAACCTGCCCGACTTCCGGATCGTCCTCGGCGGGCCGGAAGAGAACGACGCCGCCCGGGAGTTGATCGAGCGGGCCGGCGAGGAGTACGCGAGCGTCCTCAAGACGCACGGCGCGGTCTGGGTGCCCGCGCTCACCCCGCTCGCCGAGGTCTGGCAGCCCGGCGCCGACCTGCGGGACCTGCGGGCACTGCCCGCGCTGGTCGTCGCGGACGCCGCCGCGCTGGTCGCGGACCTCGCCGACGCCCGGATCGGCGCCGTCTGCCCGTCCGAGGTCGTGGACCAACTCGCCGACCACACCGTCGCGTTGCTCAGCTTCGGCCTGCCCGGCTTCGCGGTCGACACCACCGGAGCCCTGCACCTCTCGCTGATGCGCTCCTGCACCGGCTGGCCCTCCGGCGTCTGGATCGACCCGCCCCGGCGCACCCTGCCCGACGGCGCCTCCTTCCAACTCCAGCACTGGACCCACGAGTTCAGTTACGCACTGGTCGGCGGCCCGGGCGACTGGCGGAGCCAGACCCTGCCCGCCCAGGGTCAGGAGTTCAACCACCCGCTCTACGCCCGGATCGCGCCGCCGCAGGACGGCCCGCTGCCGGCCACCCTCTCCTGGCTGCGGATCGAACCGCAGCGCGAAGTCCTGCTCGGCGCGCTCAAGCCCGCCGGCAACCCGATCGCGCACGGCTCGGCGGCGGCCGTCGGGCGTGAACTCGCCGTCCGGCTGGTCGAGTCGACCGGCCTCGGGCGCACGGCGGAACTCGGCGGCGCACTCGGGCTGAGCCACCTGCGGCCCGCCGACCTGCTGGAACGCCCCCTCGGCGAGGCCGTCGAACGCGTCGACCTCGCCGGCTCGCAGATCGCCACCCTGCTCGCCGCCCCCGGCGTCGCCGCCGAACCCGGCGGCCCGGTCCTCGGCCCGGTCGCCGAACCCGCGCAGCCCGTCCACGCCCGCTACTGGCTGCACAACCGGGGCCCGGCGCCGCTCGGCTACCTGCCGGTCTCCGTCGGCGCCTCGCCCGGCCTGCTGCGGACGGACGGCGAGGCGGTCGAACTCTCCGTCGCCCTGTCCTCGCAGCTGCGCGACGCGGCGGTCGAGGGCACGGCCGTCGTCCTGCCGCCCGAGGGCTGGCGGACCAGCCTCGGCAGCCGCCCCTACCGGCTGGAGCCCGGCGGCCACCTGCGCTTCCCGGTCACCCTCACCCCGCCCGCCGAAGCGCTGCCCGGCCTGCACTTCGCCGCCGTCCGGATCGTGCACGACGGCCAGGAGATCGAGGACGTCGTGACCATCGCCGTCGGCGACCTCCCCGGCCTGCTGCCCGTCCCCGGCGACACCCCCGAGGACTGGACGATCGCCCAGGGCACCAAGGCCACCACCGGCCGCGACACCGGCCTGGACGTCGCCGTCTCCGAGGAGGCCCTGCGCGTCACCCCGGGCGGCCGCACCACGCTCGGCCTCACCCTCACCAACCGCACCCGCGGCGAGATCCGCGGCGAACTGCAACTCGTCTCCCCCTGGGGCACCTGGGAGGCCATCGCCGACCCGGTCCGCGGCTTCACCGTGGCGGCCGGATCGTCCTCGACCGTGGACTTCGAGATCGCCGCCCCCGAATCCACCGACCCCGGCGCGTACTGGGCGCTGGCCAAGGTGATGTGGTTCGGCCGCTGCCAGTACGCCCCGACCGTCGCCCTGGAGGTGGAGGCATGACCCTCGGTCTGCTCGACGGCCGGCCGCTCCCGCGCACCGCCCTCGACCACCGCCTGGCCGCCCTCCGCACCGGCCCGCGTTCCACCGCCCTGCCCCAGCCCGGTAGTTCGGAGGACCGCCAGCTCACCCGCTGGGTCGCCCAGGTGCTGCTGACCGAGGCGCTGTGCGAGGCGGTCGCCGCCGAGCGCGACCTGCCCGTACGGTCCACCGGCCCGGCCCGCCTGGACCAGCAGGCCGCCGTCGAACTCGGCTCCATCACCGCCGCCGCCTACGAGGGCAGCGCAGCCGTCCGGGCCGTCTACGCGGTGGTCACCGCCGACGTCGAACCCTCCGCCGCCGACGTCGCCCACTACCGCACCCTGACCACCCGCCCGCCGTCGGCCGTCTGGCACCTCGCCCTGCCCGACGGCGAGTTGGAGGCCGACCCCGACACCCTGCCCGCCGCCCTCGCCGAAGCCCTCCGCGAGGCCCCGCCCGGTACCTGGGTCACCGCCGGCCCCTGGACGGCCGCCCTCCTCGCCGTCCGCACCACCCCGGAGGAGCGCGACCCCACCACCGACCTGACCGAAGCCGCCCGCCGCGCCGCCTTCGTCCGCTGGCTCGACCACGAGCGCGCCCAACGCCTCACCCTCGTCGAGGGATTGGAGCACCCCGGCGACCCGGCCCAACCCGACAACCACCACCGCCACTGAGGCGCCGCCCCCGCCGCCCTTCTCGACGGTGGCCCCGTCGAGGTCGGCGAAGGGAGCCGGTGGCCAGGCTCAGCCGCCGCCCACGCCGCCGGTCGAACCGCCGTGCCCGTACCGGAAGTGGTTCCACGAGCGCCGGTCCGAGACCGAGGGCGGGGGCGGCGGTGCGGGGCGCTGGTGGTGGCTGACGTGCAGGTCCACCTCGACGGCGGGAGGGAGGGCCTCGCGCAGCTCGCGGTGGAGCGCAGTGGTGTCGGTGTCCTGGGGCAGGGGCCGCTGGGGGAGCTCGCCGCGCTCCAGCAGGACGGTCAGCGTGATGGTGACGGACCTCGGGCGCGGGTCGCCGTCGTACGGCTCCTCGGTGGAGTGGTCGATCCGGATCCGTCGCACCTCGGTGACCGGCATCGGCCGGTCCGCCCGGGCCCCCCGGACGAGGACAACAGTGGCCGGCTCGGCGGAGGGCGCGAAGCGCAGCCGGTGCACGGTACGGAAGACCAGGCGGACCATCAGCGCCCACCCGATGACCGCGCACGCCCCACCGGCGATCCCGGCCGCCGCCCACACCGGGCCCCATCCGGTGCCGGCGAACAGCATGCCGATGTCGAGGGGAAGGGAGAAGAGAGCACCGTACAGGAACAGCACCGGTGCCGCGATCACGCTCTGGAGCGCGGCCGTGAGGGCGTACCGGAGCGAGCCGCCCCGCTCCACGAGGACCAGGTCGAGCACGCCCGGGTTCGAACGATCCATCAGAACACGCCGCATGACGCAACGGTAGAAGTGTGCGGCGAACTGCGGAAGTGCAAGGCGCCGACCGGCCGGCCGCGAGCCGCTACGGGTCGCCCCGACTCGGCAGCCCCCGTCAGGCGATCTTGCACGGCACGTAGGCGTGCCCCAGCTGAACGGCCGCGCCCAGGCGGTGGTTTCCGTCCTGGATGCTGATGCCGCCCCCGTCGACCCGGATCTTGATCGGTTCGAGTGCGGCGCTGTTCTTCATGCCGGTGACGGCGGCGCCGAGCCGCTTCTCGACGAGCCCGCCCGCCACGGTCTGCGCACGGCCGCTGGCCTGCTGCAGCAACGCGACGCTCACCTCGACCAGTTGGCCCGAACGCACACCCTGCGCCTCGAAGTCCTGCAACTGGTCGATCTGCGCACCCTGGAAGGCCCCGGCGCCCGCCCGGACGTGGAAGCTGGTGTCCCGCTGCCGGGAGAAGTGGCCGCTCAGGTCCGCCTGCGCCTGCTCCGGACCGACCTCCATGTTGACGAGCTTGTAGTAGGTCTCCAGGTCGTCGTCGACCTTGATGTACCCGTAGCTGCCGTCCTCGTCGAAGATCACGCGCTCCTCGGAGCCCGCGAGTTGGTAGATCTTCTCGTAGTACTCCTTGGTCAGCTTCTCGTCCAGGACGAGCCGCAACCCCGGATAGTCCGGGTCGACGTGGGTGTGGTCGCCCTCCTCCCCGGCGGGCTTCGCCGCAGGGCGCCGCTGCACCGAGGGCCCGACGGCCTGCGTGCCGTGCGCGTGCGCCGCGTGCTCCGCCTCGGACTCCCGGGCGAGCGGCCGGGACAGCACCCGGGAGGCGTTGGCCTCGGCCTCGCGCTCGAAGCGGTCGGAGGGGTCGCTGACCCGCAGTCCCGTCCCGTCGTCGGTGCCCGCGACAGGGCCGCTGCGCTGCTGGATGACGTGGGTCAACTCGTGCGCGAGCGTGTGCTTGTCGCCCCCTCCGGCGCCGAGCACGATGTGGCTGCCCGAGGTGTACGCGCGGGCGCCGATCCCCGCCGCCGACTCCCGGGCGGTCGCACCCGTGTGCAGCCGGACATCGGAGAAGTCCGCACCCAGCCGCGTCTCCATCTCGCTCCGGATCCCGTCGGCCAAGGGCGTGCCGGCGCTCCTCAGCACCTCGTGGACGGCGGACCGCTGCACGTCGGCCGCGGCGTGCTCGTGCTGCTCCTGTTCCTGCTCCAGCATCCGGCTCACCGCGGCATTGCCCACGGCCCGCTGCATGGCGGTGAGCGTCGCCGGAGTCACCGCCCGGGCACCGGACGGCAACCGGGCGGGAGCCGCGGGCCGACTGCTACGGCCCGGTCGTCGGTCGGCGGCAAACGCACTACCGGAGTCATGGGCACGCACAGGAAAGGCCCCTTCGAGGGATCGGCGACAGTCCCTCCCAGTCTGTTCGACCCCGCACCTCCGGCGGAAGGTACGCCAGGGCAACGTCCGATGTCCCCAGGGGCCACACCCGTCGTCAGCCGGCCGAGCTTGGACTGATGGCTTGGCTAGGCTGTCGGCATGATTCGCGCAGTGGTGTTCGACGTCGGCGAGTGCCTGGTGGACGAGACCCGGGAGTACGGCACCTGGGCGGATTGGCTGGGCGTGCCTCGGCACACCTTCGTGGCACAGTTCGGGGCGGTGATCGCCGAGGGGCGCGACTACCGCGAGGCCTTCCAGGTCTTCCGCCCCGGTTTCGACCTGCACGAGGAACGGGAGAAGCGGGCGGCGGCCGGTCAGCCCGAGACGTTCGGCGAGGAGGATCTGTATCCCGATGTCCGCCCGGCCCTGGCCCGGCTCCGGGCGGACGGCCTCTGGCTGGCCATCGCCGGAAACCAGACCGTGCGGGCCGGGACGATCCTTCGCCAGCTGTTCTCCGACGACGTCGACCTGATCGGCACGTCCGACGACTGGGGCGCGAGCAAGCCGGATCCCGCCTTCTTCGAACGAGTCGCCGCAGCCGTTCCGGCTGAGCCGGACGAGATCCTCTACGTCGGCGACCGCCTGGACAACGACGTCCTGCCCGCCGCCCGTGCGGGGATGCAGACCGCGCTGATCCGCCGGGGACCGTGGGGCTGGATTCAGCAGCACGACCCCGCAGCCGACCGTGCGACCTTCCGGATCGACTCGCTCACCCAGCTGCCGGAGCTGATCGCGAAGGCTAACGCCGGAGCGAACTGAGCGTCGCGGACCACGAGTAGAGACGGCCGTCGGGCCGGCCGGCGCCGGCCCGCCGCGGCGGGGCGGGCGCGGGGCGGCCCGCCGGCCGGCGGC
>NZ_JBHWIR010000070.1:5795-38268 GCF_042731835.1 Kitasatospora sp. NPDC059817
GCCGCAGCAAACGCCGGGGCGGGCACCACTTTTACAGCCGGCCGCCGCCCCCCGGGCCCCCCCCCGCCCGGGGCGGGCGGGCCGCGTCGCGACCGGCCTGCACGGCGGCGGCCTGGTGTCGGCCCGTTGCTGCTGCGCGGCGGTACGGACTGCCCGGGCTACCGAAGGGCGCGGACCATGACGGCGTAGAGCGGGGCGTCTTCGAACGGACGGTGCTCGCCGACCTTTTTGTATGCCCAGCGTTCGTACAGTGCCAGGACACGAGGGTGGGTGACGTCGACGTAGAGCACGGCCAGCGCCTCGGCCCGCTCGGACAGCAGTGCATTGTGTGTCTGCTCGGCGATGCCGAGCTTCCGCCAGTCGGGGCGCACCATGACCTCGGACACGGCGAACGTCGACGTGTCGGCGGGCGGCGGCATGTGGGGGCGCCACCACTCGCGGCCGTCTTCCAGCGGGGCGCCGTAGGAGTAGCCGACCGGCTCGTCGGCGTCGTAGGCCATGACACAGCTGTAGCCCGGCCGGGACGTCCAGTGTTTGGCGAACCAGGGGAAGCGCTGGACGAAGGGGTCGTCGGCTTGCTCCCGATAGGCGTCCGCGTGGACGTCGATGAGCAACTGTGCGTGGTCGGCGGGAATGCTGCCGGCCTCGTAGCGGCGGAGGGCTATCGTCACTGGGTGTCTCCCTGGGCGTGGACTCGGTCGGTCCACTCTCGCGTAGCCGCCGAGGTCGGTGCCAGGGTGATCAGGCCGCGGTGGAAGTCGCCGAGGAGAGTGCGCAGCCTCGGCGGAAGCTGGTCGGCGCCCATCAGGGCGTACACGCCGGTGGCGGTGACGATGGCCTGTTCGACTTCTCCCTGTCCGAGCTGGGCAAGCGCGAGGTGGGCGGTGGCGGACGCACGGTTGCGGCGGAACTGTGGGGGGATCCCGGCCAGGGCACGGTGTGATGCGCTCTCGGACTCTGCGCTGTCGTCGAGGTGCTGATGGACGACAGCACTCAGCGCGAACAGTTCGGCCGGCCCGTAGAAGTCGGTCCACGGCGGACGCTCGCGGCTGTCCGCGCGGCCCAGCACATCACGGGCGTGTCCGAGGCAGCGCAGGGCGGCCTGCCGGTCGCCCGCGGTGGAGTGGGCAATCGCGGCGTGGGCGTGCGCGAGGGAGGCGAGGAACGGGTCGCGGCGGGTTGCCCCGGCGTCCTGGGCGGCTCGGGCGGCTGACAGGGCGGCCGACAGCCTGTTGCGTTGATAGCCCACCATGGAGAGGCAGTTGAAGACTCGCATCGCGGTCACGTGGTCGTTTCCGAGACTGGCGAGGCGCAGAGCCGTCTCGAAATACCGCTCGGCGTCGTCCAAACGGCGGTCGTCGATGCAGGAGAACCCGGCCGTGGCGGTGTAGTCGGCGGCGAGGCTGTAGAGACGTCGTTGGACGCCGCCGCTGATCGTTTTGTCCACCTTGCTGAGTGCCTGATTGGCGCCGGTCCGCGCGGCCGCCCTCGCTGCGGGCGGTGGCGTAAATGCCGTCGCCGTTCACCCCTGGTGCCTCGATGGGAGGTGCCGCCGTTGCCGCCCGGCTCGTGTGGTGGGTGGTCATCGCTGCTGCCTTGGTGGCGGGATTCGCCGCAGGGCGTGACCGTTGATGGCCACCGGTTGGCGTGGCCGACCGGCCCGCCGAGCTGGTTGCTCGGCGGGCCGGGAGCACCGTCGAGGCGGCAGAGGGATTGGCGTTCAGACGATCTTGCAGGGGGCGTAGGCGTGGCCCAACTTGGTGGCCGCGCCCAGGCGGTGGTTTCCGTCCTGGATGCTGATGACGCCCCCGTCTCGACCGGGAGGGTTCGCCGGGTTGCCTGGGCCTCGGGCGTTGCGCGCCGTGCACCGGACGGTTCCGGCTGTCAGCCGGCGAGTGCGGCGTTGACGAGTGCCTTGATGTAGGGGAGGTCGTTGCCGGTCCCCGTCGGGTTGAGGGAGTACACCACGCGGTGTCGGAGGTCGCGGGTGGCGAAGACGCCGTTGTCCCAGCCGGGGCGGGAGCCGGTCTTGCCCCAGGCGTACTCGCCGTTCGGGAGTTGGTAGCGCATGAGCCCGCCGATGCTGTAGCAGGCCGTTTGGCCGACGCAGTTCGTGTTGTCGGCGGCGTTCGGCACGTTCGGCACCTCGAACACCAGCTTCTGCTGGGCGGGCGGGAGCAGGCGGCCCCGGAACAGCGCGGTGATGAAGTGGTCCAGGTCGGCGGCGGTGGAGATGATGCCTCCCTCGGCCCACGGGTACGGGCTCTGCTCGGTCACGTCCTGTCCGTCGAGGTACACCTCCGTGTGGGGCGAGGGGATGGTGGGGTCGTCGGCGGCGGGCAGGCTGGTGTGGCTCAGGTGCAGCGGCCGGATGATCCTGTGCTCCAGCTCGGTGGTGAGGGAGTGGCCGGTGACCTTCTCGACGATCAGGCCGAGGACCAGGGAGTTGAGCCCGTTGTACTGCTGCTCGGCAGGGGGTGCGGGCGGCACGTCGGTGGCTGTGGCGAACGAGGCACGCAGGAGGTCTTCGGGCGTCACGGACTTGAGCTGCCATCCGGGTCCGTCGTCCGGGCTGGGAGTCCGGGCGGGCTTGGGCAGGCCGCTCGTGTGGTCGAGGAGCTGGCGCACGGTGACGCGGTCGTACGCCTCGGGCAGCACCTCGGGGACGTACTGCCGTGCCGGTGTGTCCAGGTCGATCCGGTGCTCGGCGACGAGTTGGAGAGCCACGGTGTTGGTGAACACCTTGGTGACGCTGCCGATCCGGAGGTAGGCGCCGGCGGTGACCGGGCCGGCGGTGGCGTCCACGCCGTCCTGCCTGATGAGCGCGCCCGCAACGACGGCGTCGGGCAGGTGGTCGAGGATGCCCTGGACGGTCGGGTTCACCAGCGCCGGGGCGTTGGAAGCAGGTGTGGCGGCGGCCGCCGGCAGAGCCGCGCCGGTGGTGAGGGCGGTGGCCAGGGCGAGGGTGGTGACGGCGAGACGGATGCTCATCGGGGTTTCTCCGGGGCGGCGTTGACGGACTTGTTGACCTCGTCAACTCTGCTGCGTCCAGCTGCCGTTGCCCATCGGTGATCACCCTGATAACAACCCTGGACTGCCCCTGGGGGCGGTCAGACGATCTTTGTTCCTGTCGGGTTGCTCTTACCGGCCCGACGGAGCGCGGCGATGGAGCGTGGCAGCGCAGCTCAGGGCAGCAGCGAGACCTGGTAGTGGGCGATGGACCAGCTGTCGGCCGACCGGCGCAGCAGGACGCCGAGGTTGACGGTGAGGGTGGGGCGGTCGGGGAAGGCGAAGTCGACGCCCAGGTACCCGAGCAGGAGGTCGTCGGTGAGGCGGCGGGTCTCCAGGACGTTGTAGGCGGCGGTCATGCCGGGCGGCTGGGAGGCGTAGTACTCGGCGATGCCGGTGCGCCCGACGGTGTACGGGTGGAGGCCCTGGAAGATCGCGTCCTCGGTGAAGCAGTCGGCGACCTGTTCGGGCTGGTGGGCGTCGACGGCGGCCTTCCAGCGGTCGAGGACGGCACGCAGGACGGTTTCGTCGTTCATCAGGTGCCTTCCGGGAGGCCGGGGTCGTTGGGGTGGGGGGAGAGCGGGGTGACGGTGTCCTGGCGCCAGACCCGTAGCGGCATGGAGGTGAGCACCTGCTCCAACCGCTCCTCGTCGGGGGCGTTGAACAGGCCCCAGGTGCGCCATTCGCCGGGGGCGAGTGGCGGGCGCCAGAGCCGCAACAGGGTGCCCTGGGCGGCGAGTTCGCCCGACCGCCGTGCCTCGCGGGCCCGGATGTCGGCGATCGCCTCCTCGGTGGTTCCGTCCGGGACGGTGGTCACCATGTCGACCAGGAATTCCATCGGCGTCCTCTCGTACGGGTCTACCGGAGTATCGAGGGATGCAGGTGCCGGGGGTGCGGAGGCACGCCGGTCACGGCCGGGCGTCGTGGCCGGCGCGCAGGCTGAGGACGGAGCCGGCCAGGAGCAGGCCGACCAGGGTCAGCAGCGGGGCCGTCCAGGAGCCGGTGGCGGTGTGGAGGGCGGCGGTGAGGGCGGGGCCGGTGGCGGCGAGGAGGTAGCCGCAGGTCTGGGCCATGGTGGAGAGCGCGGCGACGTGGTCGTGGTCGGTGCCCCGGCGGGCGAAGAGCACGGCGGCCAGGGCCTGGCCGCCGCCCATGCCGATGCCGAGGATGCCGGCCCAGAGCGGAGCGCCGGTGGTGGGGGCGAGTACGACGCCGAGCAGGCCGAGGACGCAGACGGCCACCACGGCGAGCAGGTGCGGCCGCTGGTCGGCGCGGGCGGCGGCGAGGACGGGGGCGAGGAAGCCGCCGATGGCGAGGCCGAGGATGAGGACGGCCTGGTCGGTGCCGGCGGCGGTGCGGCTGAGGCCGGCGTCGACCAGGATCGAGGGCAGCCAGGCGAGGGTGGCGTAGAAGACCAGGGTCTGGATGCCGAAGAAGGCGGTGAGGCTCCAGGCGAGCGCGGTGCGGCCGACGGGCCGGCGGTGCACCGGCGCGGCGGCGGCCGGTATCCGTCGTTCCACCCGCAGCTGCGGCGCCATGCCCGCCGCCGCGAGGACGGCCGGGAGGACGGCGAGGCCGATCGCGGCCCGCCAGGACCACGCGTCGGCGACCGGCGCGACCAGGGCGGCGACCACGGCCGACCCGGTGCCCATCGCGAGGGCGTAGACGCCCATCATGGTGCCGATCCGCCGGGGTGCGAAGCGGGCCCGGACGAACACCGGGATCAGCACGTTGACGACCGCCACCGCGATGCCCACCAGCACCGTCCCCGCGTAGAGCCCGGGCAGGCCCGCCATGCGCAGCAGCGCTCCGGCGACGAGCAGCACGCTCGCCCAGAACAGCCCGCGCTCCTCGCCGATCCGCCGCCGGGCGAGGGCGCCGAGCGGGGCGAACAGGCCCATGCACAGCGGGGGCAGCAGCCCGAGCACGGTGACGGTGCCCTGGCCCCAGCCGGCGACCGGCGCGAGCGGTCCGACCTGCCCGAACGCGACCCGGGTGTTGAGGCTGAGCAGGATGAAGCCGACGACGAGCAGCGCGCCGGAGGCGGGGGCGGCGCGGCCGGGGGAGGTCCGGCTGGGGGCGGAGGCGGTGCTGAGCGGCATGAGCGGTGAACCCTTCGCTGCGGCAGGAAGTTAGGCTTGCCTAAGCTTTCACGCTCAAGTGCGCTTGAGTGCAACCCGCCGGCCGTGAACCGTGAAGGAGGCGACGCGTGGAGCAGCTCTACTCGATCACCGAGGTCGCGAAGGCCTTCGGCCTCTCCGTCCCCGCCCTGCGCTACTACGAGGACTGCGGCCTGATCGCCCCCGCCGCCCGCCGCGGCCGGGTGCGCCAGTACGACCGGGCGGCGCTGGAACGCCTCGCCCTGGTCCAGCTCTGGCACGTGGACGGCATGATCCCGCTCGCCGGGACGGCCGCCGTGATGGCGAGCGAGCAGGCGGGGGAGCGGAAGGCGCTGCTGGCGGCGCAGCGGGACGGGATGACGGCCCGCGCCCGCCGCCTGGAGCGCGCCGCGGCCGTCCTGACCCACATGCTCGACTGCCACCGCGACCGCCCGCTGGACTGCCCGGTGACCCACGCGCACATCGACGCCCGCGTCGACGCCGCCCTCGCCGGCGAGGAGCTGGCCGACGACTTCCTCCCGCCCGCGACCGGGACCGGTTAGCTCAGCACCGCCGGCGTCGGCCCGTCGGGTCGCACGGTGATGCTGTAGGCGGAGCCGGTCGGTACGGAGCGGAACCGCACGGTGTGGGCGGGCAGCAGGAGTTCGAGCAGCGCGGTGGTCTCGCGGACGGCGAACTGGGTGCCGAGGCAGGCGCGGGCGCCGAGGCCGAAGGGGAGGTACGCGCCGAGCTGGGTGGGGCGGGCGCCGGTGGCGGTGAAGCGGGCGGGGTCGAAGCGTTCGGGGTCGGGCCACAGGGCCGGGTCGCGGTGGGTGAGGTAGGGGCAGACCAGGACGTCGGTGCCGGCGGCGATGCGGTGGCCGTCGATCACGTCGTCCTCGACGGCGTGCCGGGGGAGCAGCCAGGCCGGGGGGTAGAGCCGCAGGGCCTCGCTGACCAGGGCCTGCGGGTCCGCGCCGCGCGCCTCGGGGTGGCGGTCGAGGAGGAGGAAGAGCCAGGTGAGGGTGGTGGCGGTGGTCTCGTGCCCGGCGACGAGCAGGGTGACGAGTTCGTCGCGGATCAACCGGTCGGTGTACTCGGGGTGTTGGGCCGCGGCGTCGAGCAGGACCCGCAGCACGCCGGGCTCCTCGACGTCGGTCGCCGAGCGGGCCGCGTCGATGGCGGCCAGTGCGACGGCGTCGATCCGGGCGAGGTCGGCGGCGACGGCGTCCCGGGCGTCCCCGGCGTCCGTGGGTAGGGTTGGCATGGCCGCCACCACCCGTTCGACGGAGCGGAGTTCATGGTCGGTGCGGTCGTCCAGCGGCAGCCCGGTGAGGGCCCGCCAGACGGTGTCGAGGGCGAATCCGCGCATCTCCTCGCCGAGGTCGAAGGTCTCGCCGGTGCGCGCGTAGCCCTCCCAGCGGTCGGCTGTCCGGCGGGCGGCGGCGGCGATCCGCTGCTCGTAGCGGCGCATCCCGGTGCCGGTGAACTGGGACTGCAGCAGCCGTCGTTGGCGTTTCCAGGCGTCTCCGGTGGCGGAGAGCACGCCGTCGCCGACCAGCATCCGCGCGCGGTGCGAGCGCTTGACGTAGCGGTCGGGGTGGCGGCCGAGCACGTGCTGTACGGCGGCCGGGTCGGTGACCAGCACGGTGGGCGTGGGGCCGAGCCGGAAGGCGGCGATGCCGCCGATGCCGCGCTGCGCCCGGGCGAGCAGGTCGATGAGGTCGGCCTCCTCGGTGCGCCACTGCTCGACGGCCTCGGCGGCCAGCTCCGGTACGGGGCGGGTGTCGGTGGTCACGGGTGTTCTCCTCGGGGCGGCTGACGGTCCGTCGGCTCCGACTCTACGGACTCCGGGCCAGGGCTGCGCCGAACGGGTTTCCCGGCCGGCCGCCGCCCGCGCGGCAGCCGGCACACCGTGTGCGAACCGGTACGGTGCGGCGGGGCCGGTCGGCCCCGGCTCGCTGCGCGGATGGGAGAACGCATGTCCGGGACCAGGCACCTCGAAGGCGGCGCGACGGGGCGAGCGGCCCGATGGCTGGCAGGCGCCCTGCTCGTCCCGGCCCTCGCGGCCTGCTCCGGTGGAGGCGGTGGGGGAGGCGGCACCGCCACCGTCCCGACCGGCCAGGGTGGAGGCGGCTCGTCAGGTCAGAACGGCGGCTCGTCGGGTCAGAACGGCGGCTCGTCGGGTCAGAACGGCGGCCCGGGTGGGACGGAGGACGCGCGGACCAAGGGGGGCGGGGGCGGCGGGGGGTTCGCGGACGCGGGTGAGGTGTCGGCGTCCGCCACGGGTGTCGGGGTCTACGCCTCCGTGACGCTGCGGAGCACGTCCACCAAGACCTTCACGGCCGTCCTCAGCCAGGTCACCGACTGCTCGGAGGGTGCCGCGCCCGCGACGCCGCCGAGCAAGGAGGTCACCGTGACCGGGGGCCGCAGCGCGCCGCAGCAGTTCGTCCTGGCGACCGGCAGTGCGACCGGGCGGCCGCTCTGTCTGACCGTGACCGTCGACGGCGAGAGCAGGTACATCAGGGCCGAGGGCCTGATCAAGGGCTCGGAGGGAGGCGGCGGCACCGGGACCCCGAACAGCGGCGGCACCGGGCTCCCGACCGGCGGAGGCGGTACCGGAACTCCCACCGGGAGCACACCCTGAGCGGGTGGACGGCGGGGGAGCCGGCCGACGGCGAACCGAAGCCGCCGGAGGCTCCCCGGTTCAACTGGGTCGGCTTCCTGGCCTCGGTCCTCGGCCCGACCACCTTCGTGACCGCGTTGGTCTTCTTCCTCGGTTTCGCCTACACCGACTCCTTCTACCACTACTTCGGGCTGGACGCCGCCACGCTCGGCTTCGGGACGCCGGACCTCCTGCTCCGCGGCTCCCCAGCGCTTTACCTCCCGGTCGGGGGCCTGCTCTTCGGGGTGCTGCTGGTCGCGCTCGCCTACCACCTCGCGACCAGGCGGGGCGCCTCGCGCTGGGTCCGCCCGGCCTGCGTGCTGATCGCGGCGGCCGTGGCCCCGTTGCTGGTCCTGGGTTTCCTCGCCGGCTTCGGGGCGATCGACCTCGGCCAGTACGCCGTCCCGCTGCTGATCGGCGGTGCCCTGCTGCTCGCCGTGCTGGCCCGGTTGCTGTTCGCGCGCGTCACCGGGAGCCCGTACCCGCTCCCGGGCGAGCGCGCGGCCGTCGCCGTGACCGTGGCGATCGTCGTGCTGTGCTCGTTCTGGGCGGCCACCGGGTACGCCCACGCGAAGGGGACGGAGGACGCCCGCCGGTTGAGTGCGCGGCTCTACCAGCGCCCGGCGATGATCGTGGACACCACGGAACGCCTCTACCTGGGCTGGCCCGCGGTGCAGGAGTACGCGTTGGCCGACGCCGGGCAGGGGCAGCGCTTCCGCTACCGCTACCACGGGTTCCGGCTGCTGGCGCAGTCCGGCGCCCGGATGGTCCTCATCCCGCGCGACTGGACCTGGGACACCGGCAACGTCCTGGTCCTGCCGCTCGACACCAACGTCCGGGTGACCTTCCACCCTGGGTGAGGCCCGGTTGAGGCCTGGGTCAGGCCCGGTTGAGGCCCGGGGGTGCGTCCGGCGCACAGCTGCGCCGCGATCCGTCCCCCTCGACGGACCGCGGCGCAGCGGCTTACGGGGTGTCAGGCGGGTGCCCTACGGGTCACACGGCCTGCCACAGGGCGGGGACGATGGGCGGCTCCCAGCCGACCTGGGCGGTGTGACCCTGGATGCAGCGGTAGCTGACCCCGTTGTAGGTCACGACGTCGCCCGCCTGGTAGGTGGTGCCGGGCGTCCAGGTGCCGCCGGGGTTGGTCGGGCCGTTGCCCACGACCAGCGAGAAGCTGGTGCTGTGGGTGGCGGTGCCGGTGCCGGTGAGCGTGATGCTGTAGGTGCCGGCCGCCGTGTTCGCGGCGGTCGCGATGGTCAGCGAGGCCGAGGCGCCGGACTGCACCGAGGACGGGCTGAAGGAGACCGTCACGCCCGCCGGGGCGCCGGAGGCGGTCAGGGTGACCGTCTGGGCGGAGCCGGAGGTGGTGGCGGTGGAGACCGTCGCGGTGGCCGAGTCGCCGGGGTTGACGGTGGCGGTGGCCGGGTTCACCGCGAGGGAGAAGTCGTTGGCGGGGGTGGTGCCGCCGACGGAGGTCTTCCAGATGGTGTAGGCCACGCCGTCGGCGCTGCGGTTCAGCGCGGTCGGGTCGATGTTGCTGGTGGTGTCGCAGGACTGGTGGTAGCAGGAGTCGTACGAACGGCCCGCGCTGCCGCCCCACTTGGTCGCCTGGCCGGAGGTCTTGACGGCGTCGGCGCCGGCCGCGTAGCCGGAGGTGGGGATGCCGGCCTGCTGGAAGGAGTAGTCGTCCGAGCGGCCCTGGCCCTCGACGTTCTCCTCCGGCTGGAGGTTGAGGGAGTCCCAGTAGGCCTTCATCGGTGCGGAGGCGGCGGAGGTGATGTTGTTGATGAAGTAGCCGGCGTTGGGCGAGCCGACCATGTCGAAGTTGTAGTAGGACTTGATCGCGGAGCGCTGGGTGGAGCTCAGCTGGCCGACGTAGGACTGCGAGCCCTGGAGGCCCTGCTCCTCACCGGTCCACCAGGCGAACCGGACGTGCCGGGTCAGGGTGGGGTTCTGCTGGGCGAGGACGAGGGCGTTCTCCAGCAGGGTGGCCGAGCCGGAGCCGTTGTCGTTGATGCCGGGGCCGGCCGAGACGCTGTCCAGGTGGGCGCCGAACATGGTGACCTGGTCGGCGGGGCCGCCGGGCCAGTCGGCGATCAGGTTGTTGGACTGGTAGGTGCAGGAGGTGCAGGTCTGCTCGGTCACGGTGTAGCCGGCGGCCTGCAGCTTGCCCTTGATGTACGCCACGGACTGGCTGTGCCCGGCGCTGCCGGCCCGGCGGTTGCCGCCGTTCTGGTTGGCGATGGTGTTCAGCTGGGTCAGGTGGGCCTGGACCTTGGCGACGTCGATGTCGGGCGCGGGCCCGCCGGGGGTGCCCCCGCCGCCGACGGTCAGGGTGTACTGGGCGGTGTGGGTGGCCGCGCCGGCGGTGCCGGTGACGGTGATCACGTACGTCCCGGCCGGGGCGCCCGAGGAGGCCGACAGGGTCAGCGTCGCGGACGAACCCGTCTGCACGGAGGAGGGGTTGAGCGTCGCGGTGACCCCGGTCGGGGCGCCCGAGGCGGTCAGGTTGACGGTCTGCGCGGTGCCCGAGGTGACGGCGGTGGAGACCGTCGCCGTGGTCGAGGCGCCGGGCTGGACGGAACCGGAGGCCGGGCCGAGCGCGAGCGAGAAGTCGTTGTTGCCGGACGGGGTGCAGGTCGGGTCGCCGCTCTGCGCGGGCACGCTGATCGCGTCCCAGGCGGCCTTGGTCCGGGTGAAGTAGTTGCAGGTCGGGTCGAGGTTCTTGGCGGCGGTCAGGGTGGTGGTGCGGTACCGCTTGTAGGTCATGCCGCTGGTCTTGAGCAGCATGCCGCCGTAGAAGACCTGGCCGGCCTGCTTGACGCCGATGCCGGTGACCGAGGAGTTGTTGCAGGTGGGGCTGGACGGCTTGCCGCCGCCCGGGTTGGAGCCCATCGACAGGAGGTAGAACCAGTGGTTCAGCGGGCCGGCGGCCGCGTGCACCTCGGTGCTGGGGATGGAGGAGGAGTAGCAGTTCGGGTCGTTGTTGACCAGTGAGGGCTGGTAGAGGTTGCGGATCGGCCCCTGGCCGACCAGGTTGACCTGCCGGCCGACCTGGTAGTCGGGGTAGTCGTAGGGCGCGGGCTGGTTGGCGTACTCCTTGGTGAGCGCGCCGAAGATGTCGCCGGTGCCCTCGCCCAGGCCGTTCTCGTTGTTGGCGCCGCCGGGGGTGTACTGGTCGATGCCGTGGCCGAACTCGTGGCCGACGACGTCCTGGGCGGCGATCCACTCGTTGTTCTGGTTGTGGCCGATGGAGATGGAGCTGCCGTCCCAGTAGGCGTTGACGTCGTTGAGGCCGACCTTGACCGGCCAGCTGCCGCCGTTGCCGTTGTGGCCGTTGCGACCGAGCCAGTCGCGGAGCATGTCCCATTCCTTCTGGGCCGCCCACATGGCGTCGGCGCAGCCGGTCTCCTTGCTGGAGGGGTTGCCGGTGCCCCAGGAGTCGGAGGACTTGCTGAACACCTGGCCGCTGCTGTAGTCGGAGCAGGTCAGGCCGGGCCGGTTCGGGTCGCGCAGTGAGTACGAGCCGCCGGAGTTGGTGGTGCTGATGGTCAGCGGGCCGGGGCCGTTCCACTTGCTGTTGATGGTGCCGGCCCGGACATCGTCGTAGCTGTCGATCACTTCGCCGCTGGCGGCGTCCACGAAGACGTGCAACGTGCTCGGTGCGCTCTCGGTACGGCCCTTGAGGACGGTCTCCCAGGCGAGCCGGCTCGCGCCGTCCTTGACCCGGACGACCAGGCGGCGCTCGGCCACCGAGTCCACCGCGGCCAGCTTGGTGCGCGCGGTCTTCTCCGCGTTCGCCGCGCTGACCTGCGGGGTTATCGAGCCGCCGACCGGCCCGGTGGCGGCCGACTGGAGGCCGCGGACCTTGCCCTGGCCGTCGGCGAGCACCACGGCGTCGCCGCCGACCACCGGCAGGCCGCGGTAGCTGCGGTCGTACGCGACGGAGTAGAGGCCGCCGAGCCAGGGGGTGACGGCCCGGCGCTCGTAGGTCTCGCCGGGGCCCTTGGCCAGTGCGTCCAGGCCGGCGGCCGCGGCCGCGTCGGCGGCGTTGACGGCTGCCGCGAGGGCGCTGGGTGGTGCGGGAGAGGGGGTGGGCGCGGCGGTGGCCGGCCCGGCCGTGGCGGCGATCATGCCGGCCAGCACGGTCAGGGTGGTCGCCGTGGTCAGCAACCGTCCTGTGGAAACTCTGCGTTGCATCGAGGCTCCTAGCATGTGGGGGTCCTCGACCGCGGACGGCATGGCTGGTGGCGCACCGCAGGGCCGTGTCTGGGGGACGGCCGTGCGGGCCGTCCGCGTTCGGGTGCCGGAACCCTCACACGGCGTCATGCTCTGGTCAATGGCTGGTGCACGCGATGCATAGGGTTGGCAAATTCCGTCAAGCTGGGCTTTTGTCCGAGTGGTTGAGACCACCTCATGTACGGACCGGGTGTCATCGAGTACCGTCCTGATGGTCGGAAGGTTGGCGAGGGCCCGGGGGAAGCGACCGGAGGAGGCAGCCGTGCACCGGAACCGCGTGGCCGTGGCACCGGCGTCCGCACCTCCGTTCCCACCTCCGTTCCCACCTCCGTCCCCACCCGTCGCCCCGCCCGCCCAGGAGCTCGGCGCCTGGCGGGACTTCGGCGCCCGGCTGCGCCACTGGCGGCGCCGGGCCGGCCTCACCCAGGCCCAACTCGGCGCCGGCATCGGCTACGACCACACCGCGGTGAGCAAGATCGAGCACGGCGCCCGCCGGGTCACTCCCCGGATCGCCGACCGGATCGACGAACTCCTCGGTGCGGGCGGTGACTTGCGGGCCGCCTGCCAGCGGGCCGAGACCGCCGAACTGCCCTCCCTGGCGCCCCTCGCGCCCGCCCTGCTGCGGCCCCCGCTGCCCACGGCGGCCGTGAACGGGCCCGGCGGCCCGGCCCGCTGGAGCGCCCCCGCCCAGCCGCCGCCCCGGCTGCCCGACTACGGCCTGCTCTGCCCGCTGCACGGCGCCGACGGCTGCGACGTCCCCGACCCGGTCGAACTCGCCGCGCTGCACGCCGAGTTCTGCGCCGCGAACCCGGCCGCCGCACCGCCCCTGGACGCCGCCACCGCACACGCCCTCACCGGGCTGCTCGCCGCCCACCTGCGTTCCGGCGAGGCCGGCGGCCTGCCGGGCCTGGCCGCCGCCGTCGAACGCACCTTGCAGGCCGTGCTCGCCCGGCTCGCCGCCGCCCCCGCCGCGCAGCGCCGCCCGCTCGCCCGGCTGGCCGCCGAGCACGCGCACGCCGCGGGCGCGCTGCGGATGCAGGACGGCCGCAACGCCACCGCGATGGCCTGCTTCGACCGCGCGCTCGCCTGGGCGGAGCTCGCCGGGGACCAGGCCACCCAGGTCGCCGCGCTGAGCGACATGAGCACCCTCGCCCGGATGGACGGCGACCCGGCCGCCGCCCTCGGCTACGCCCGGGAGACCGGCCGCGCCGCCCCCGGCCGGCACTGGGCCGGCGCGATGGGCCAGATCGGCCAGGCCCGTGCGCACGCCCTGACCGGCGACGTCCGGGCCACCATCCGGCACCTCGGCCGCGCCCGGCTGCACCTGGACCACATCGGCGCCCGGGACGAGGACGACGCGCCCTGGCTCTCCATCGCCTCGATGCGGCTGCGGGTGGAGTCCGGCGCGGCCGCCGCGCTGCGCGATCTCGCCGCGGTCGTCGACGACCCCCGGCTGGCCCGCCGTGCGCTGACCGCCGCCGAGACCGCGCTCGGCCTGCTCGGCCCGGCCCAGCTCCCCTCCAGCCGGCTCTTGTTCACCGTCCGGGTGGCGGACTGCCACGCCTGCGCGCACGACCCGCAGACGGCCGTCCAGCTGCTCGGGCCCGCCCTGGAGACCGCCCCGGCGGCGGCCCTGCCGGCCCTGGTCGGCTACGAGCTGCGCGGCCTGCGCGACCGCCTCGCGGCGTACCGGCCGGACGCGGCGTGGCGGCTGGCGGAGCTGGCGGGATCCTGAGGGGCGCCGCCGCCCGCGCTGCCCACCCTGCCCACGCCCGCGCTGCCCGGTTCGCCCACGCCCGCGCTGCCCGGTTCGCCCACGCCCGCGCGCCCGGTTCGCGCTCGCCCCGTGCCACCCGCGCCGCCCTCGCGGGACCGGTGGCCGGATCCGGGTCCGGACCGCACCCCGCCACAGGGGGGCGTGCGACCTCGCCCGGCGCGAAACCGGCCTCGCTGCGCTCCGGTTTCTCCAGTGCCTACGAACAAACGCGCCCCTTTCGCGCCGCCCTAGCGTCAACTTCGTGCGCGGATCTTCCTCCGATCGGGTTATTTATGGCGTTAACACGTCGAATGACTGCCGCAGCTGACCGCTCCCGCTAGAGTCTCTGACGTTTCCAGTCATTAGTTCGCGAATAACCAAGGGGGCGCGTGCTGTCCGCCATTGCACGCCGGCTCGCTCATCCGCTTCTGCTCCTGGGGGTGCTGTGCACGGCCGTCGCCACACTGCACTTCCACTGGGAGCCCGACCGGGTCTCCCCCCTCGTGCTGGTCGGCGTCCTCGGGTACCTGGCGGTACTGGAGCGGGTGATCCCGTACCGGACCGACTGGCATCCGAGCGGGCGTGAACTGCGCTGGTACACCGTGTACTTCGTGCTGAGCATGGTCGGCGGCGCGGTCGCGGTGGGGCTGGTGACGGCGCTGGTGCAGGTGCTCGGGGCGGCCCGTCCGGCGCTCCCGTTCGCCGTGGAGATCCCGCTCGCGCTGCTGGTCGGCTCGCTCGGCGACTACCTCGTCCACCGCTGGTCCCACCACAACCGGTGGCTCTGGCGCCTGCACGGCGTTCACCACGTGCCGGACAAGGTGAATGTCGCGAACAACGGCGTGAACCATATTCTCGACGTGTTCGTCGCGCAGTCCGTGGTGCAACTCTTGCTGTCGCTGATCGGCTTCTCGGCGGAATCCGTGTTCGTGGTCGGAATATTCATTCTTGCGCAGGGGTATTTCGTTCACGCGAACATCGACGTCCGCCTCGGGCTCCTCGGCCACCTGCTGGCCGGCCCCGAGCTCCACCGACTGCACCACAGCACCGACCTCGCTGAGGCCGGGCACTACGCCTCCGACCTCTCGCTGTGGGACCACGTGTTCGGCAGCTTCACCTGGCGCCCCGGCCGGGTGCCCACCGCCGTCGGCCTCGCCGATCCGGCCGCCTTCCCGGCCACCGGCGAAGTGGGCGCCACCCTGCTGCACCCCTGGCGCCAGGTGAAGGCCGCCGAGCCGTCCGTCTGACCCTGCCCGCGAGGCCGCTCTTCCTCCGCCCGTGTCCGCGCCGCCACGCCATCACCCTCGGATTGGATCATGACCACCTCGCCCTTCGCCGTGCCCTGCGACCGGATCGCGATCACCGGCATCGGCTGCCGCCTGCCGGGACACGCCAACGACCACCGGACCTACTGGCGCAACCTCGTCGAGGGCCGGGACTGCCTCACCGCGACACCCGCCGACCGCTACGACACCGGCACGCTCGGCAGCCGCGACCGCTCCAAACCGGGCCGCCTGATCGGCGGCCGGGGCGGCTACATCGACGGGTTCGACACCTTCGACCCGGACTTCTTCGGCATCAGCCCGCGCGAGGCCGAGCACATGGACCCGCAGCAGCGCAAGCTCCTGGAGGTCAGCTGGGAGGCCCTGGAGGACGGCGGCCTGCGCCCCGGCGAGCTGGCCGGCCGCGACGTCGGCGTCTACATGGGGGCCTTCACCCTCGACTACAAGATCCTCCAGTTCGCCGACCTCGACTTCCGCACGCTCGCCGCGCACACCGCCACCGGCACCATGATGACGATGGTGTCCAACCGGATCTCGCACTGCTTCGACTTCCGCGGCCCCAGCGTCTCGATCGACACCGCCTGCAGCTCCTCCCTGGTCGCGGTGCACCTCGCCTGTCAGAGCCTGCTCCGCGGCGAGACCGAACTCGCCCTGGCGGGCGGCGCGTTGCTGCACATGGCGCCGCAGTACACGATCGCCGAGACCAAGGGCGGCTTCCTGTCCGCCGACGGCCGCTCACGCGCCTTCGACGCCTCCGCCGACGGCTACGTCCGGGCCGAGGGGGTCGGCGTGGTCGTCCTCAAGCGGCTGTCGGACGCGCTGCGCGACGGCGACCCGGTGCACGCCGTCATCCTCGGCAGCGGCGTCAACCAGGACGGGCGCACCAACGGCATCACCGTCCCCAGCGCGGACGCCCAGGTCACCCTGATCGAACGGGTCTGCGCCGAGGCCGGGGTGGTGCCCGGCAGCCTCCAGTACGTCGAGGCGCACGGCACCTCCACCCCGGTCGGCGACCCGATCGAGGCGGCCGCGCTCGGCCGGGTGCTGGGCGTCGGCCGCCGCCCGGGCGACCGCTGCTACGTCGGCTCGGTGAAGACCAACATCGGGCACACCGAGGCCGCCGCCGGCGTCGCCGGGCTGATCAAGACCGCCCTCGCCCTCAAGCACCGGCGGATCCCGCCGCACCTCAACCTGGAACGGCCCAACCCCGGCATCGACCTGGCCGCGCTGCCCTTCGACATCCCGACCGCCCCGGTCGACTGGCCCGAGCACGACGGGCCGGCCCGGGCCGGCGTCAACTCCTTCGGCTTCGGCGGCACCAACGCGCACGTCCTGCTGGAGGAGGCGCCGAGCGCCGGGCCCGCCGCCCCGGCCCCGCAGCCGGCCTGCACCGTGCTGCCGCTGAGCGCCAAGGACGCCGCCGGACTGCCCGAACTCGCCGCCGGAATCCGCCGGGAGCTCGCCGCCGGGGTGCCGCTCGCCGACCTCGGCCACACCCTGGCGCACCGGCGCCAGCACCTGCCCGAGCGGCTCGCGGTGGTCTACTCCACGCAGGACGACCTGGACGAGGCGCTGGCCGCCCACGAGCGCGGCGAGGCGCACCCCAGGGTGCTCCAGGGCCGCGTCCGGGAGCGCCAACAGCGCCGCCTCGCCTGGGTGTTCACCGGCATGGGCCCGCAGTGGTGGGGCATGGGCCGGGGCCTGTACGAGAACGAACCGGTCTACCGGGCGGCCGTCCAGGCCTGCGACCGGGAGATCCGCGAGCAGGCCGGCTGGTCCCTGCTCGACGAACTGCACCGCGACGAGGCCGACTCCCGGATGGCCGAGACCTGGCTCGCCCAGCCCGCCAACTTCGCCGTCCAGCTGGGCCTGTCCGCGCTCTGGCGCAGCCACGGCCTGCGCCCCGACGCGGTGGTCGGGCACAGCACCGGCGAGGTCGCCGCCTTCCACGAGGCCGGGGTGTACGACCTGGCCGACGCCGTCCGGGTGGTGCTCGCCCGCAGCCGCCTCCAGCAGCGGCTGTCCGGCACCGGCACCATGCTCGCCGTCGGCCTCCCGGAGGCCGAGGCGGAGCGCCGGATCCGCCCGTACCGCGCCCGGGTCTCGCTGGCGGCCGTCAACAGCCCCTCCACCGTGACCCTGGCCGGCGACACCGACGCGCTGCGCGAACTCGCCGAGGAACTGCGCGGCCAGGAGGTGTTCACCCGCTTCCTGGAGGTCGAAGTCCCGTACCACAGCGTGCGGATGGACCCGATCCGGGACGAGCTGACCGCCGCGCTCGCCGCGCTCAAGCCCAACGAGGCCCGGCTGCCGCTCTACCTCACCGCCCGCGAGGGCCTCGCCCGCGGCCCCGAACTCGACGCCGGGTACTGGTGGCACAACGTCCGCAACCCGGTGCGCTTCCGCGCCGCCGTCGAACGGATGGCCCAGGACGGGCACGGCCTGTTCCTGGAAATCGGCCCGCACCCGGTGCTCGGCCACGCGATCCGCGAGTGCGTCGACGGCGCGCACGCCCTGGCGTCCATCCGCCGGCACGCCGACGAGCCCGCCTGCCTCACCCGGTCGCTCGCCGAACTGCACACCCTGGGCGTCGAACCGGACTGGCGCGCACTGCACCCGGCCGGCCGCCCGGTGCCGCTGCCCGGCTACCCGTGGCGGCGCGACCGGTACTGGGTCGAGCCGAGCGCCGTCCGGCAGGTCCGGCTCGGCGAGGTCGACCACCCGCTGCTCGGCCGCCGCACCGCGAGTGCCCAACCCGCCTGGACCACCGCACTCGACCCCGAGCGGCTGCCCTACCTGGCCGACCACCGGATCGAGGGCCAGGTGGTCTTCCCGGCGGCCGGGTACCTGGAGATGGCCGCCCAGGCCGTCCGCGCCCTCACCGGCGGCACCGAGGTGGTGCTCGCCGAGATCGAGCTGAACCGGGCCCTGTTCCTCTCCGACACCGAGCCCACCCCCGTCCAGCTCGGCTACGCCCCGGAGGACGCCCGCTTCACCATCGCCTCCACCCCGGCCGGCGGCGAACCGGTGGTGCACGCCGGCGGCCGGGTCCGCACCGGCCAGCGCCGCGCCCACGGGCCGGCGCTGGACGCCGAGGCGATCCGCTCGCGCGGACAGCGCTTCGACGGCCCCGACTGCTACCGGCTCCTCGCCGCCCGCGGCTACGACTACGGGCCCGCCTTCCAGGCCGTCCAGGAGGTGTGGGCGAGCCCCGGCGAGGCACTGGCCCGGATCAGCCCGACCGACCGGCTCGGCCCCGAGGCGGCCGACCACCAGCTGCACCCGGTGCTGCTCGACGCCTGCTTCCAGACCCTGCTGGCCACCCGGCTGCTCACCCCCGAGGACGGCGGCGTGCGGCTGCCGGTGTCCATCGAGGAGGTCCGGCTCGACCAGGTCGGCGACCGGCCGATCTGGGCGCACGCCACCGTCACCCGCGAGGGCGGCGGCGAACTCGTCGGCGACCTCGCCCTGTACACCGAGGACGGCACCCCGGTCGGCCGGATCACCGGCTTCCGGGTCGCCGACGTCGCGCAGGCCCCCGCCTCGGTCGGCCTCGCCACCATCGACGGCTGGCTCACCGAACTCGCCTGGACGGACGCCCCGGCCGCGCCCGCCGACCAGGACCTCGGCGACCTGCTGCTGTTCGCCGACACCGGCGGCCTCGCCGAACGCCTCGCCGCGCTGGCCGCCGAACGCGGCGCCCGCTGCCACCTGGTCCGGCCCGGCACCGACTACCGGCCCGGCGACGGGCACTCGACCGTCCGCCCGGACTCCGCCGAGGACCTCACCCGGCTCCTCACCGACCTCGGCCCCGGCTACCGCACCGTCGTCCAGCTGTGGAACCTCGACCAGCCCGCCCTCGACACCACCACGGCCGACCGGCTCGACCAGCTCGCCACCCTCGGCGGCTACGCGCTGATCGCCCTCGCCCAGGCCCTGCCCGCCGCCCTCCCGGACGCCCGGCTGCACATCGTCACCCGGGGCACCCAGGCCGCCGACCCCGCCGACCGGGTCGAGCCGCTCGGCGCACCCGCCTGGGGCATCGGACGGGTGCTCTGGCAGCAGGAACTCGTCGCCCAGCGCGGCACCCTGATCGACCTCGACCCCGCCGCCGACCCGCTCGACCAGGCCGAGGCGCTGCTCGCCGAACTCGCCTCCCGGGACGAGCAGGAGATCGCCCTGCGGGCCGGCCACCGCCGCACCAGCCGGCTCCGCCAGGCCGAGGGCCTCACCCGCCCGCTGCCGCCGGTCCTGCGCCCCGACGGCAGCTACCTGGTCACCGGCGCGTTCGGCGCGCTCGGCCGGCTGCTCTGCCGCACCCTGGTCCGGCGCGGCGCCCGGCGGCTGATCCTGGTCGGCCGCACCGCGCTGCCCGAGCGCGACCAGTGGTACCGGACCGACCCCGCCAGCCCGGCCGGGGAGCGGATCGCCTTCCTGCGCGAACTCCAGGCGCTCGGCGCCGAACCG
This sequence comes from Kitasatospora sp. NPDC059817, assembly GCF_042731835.1. Lineage (NCBI taxonomy): Bacteria > Bacillati > Actinomycetota > Actinomycetes > Kitasatosporales > Streptomycetaceae > Kitasatospora > Kitasatospora sp. NPDC059817. The sequence continues at coordinate 25,314 of NZ_JBHWIR010000070.1, forward strand.
CTGCTCGCCCCGGTCGACGTCACCGACGAGACCGCCCTCGCCGCCTGGCTCGCCGACTACCGGCAGCGCCAACGCCCGCCCATCCGCGGGGTGTTCCACCTCGCCGGGCAGGTCAAGGACGTGCTGGTGCCGCAGATGGACCGGGCCGCCTTCGACGCCGGATACGCCCCCAAGGTGGTCGGCGGCCACCTGCTGCACCGGCTGCTGCGCGACGAACCGCTCGACCACTTCGTGCTGTTCGCCTCCGTCGCCTCGCTGCTCACCACCGCCGGGCAGACCAACTACGCGGCCGGCAACGCCTTCCTGGACGCCCTCGCCCACCACCGCCGGGCCGCCGGCCTGCCCGCGCTCAGCCTCGACTGGGGCCCCTGGGCCACCGGCATGATCGAGGAACTGGGCCTGGTCGCCCACTACCGCGACGCCCGCGGCATGAGCTCGCTCCCGCCGGACGCCGGCACGGCCGTGCTGGAGCGCGTCCTCGGCCAGGACCGCGCCCAGCTGCTGGTCGCCACCGTGGTCGACTGGCCGACCTTCCTCGCCTGGTACCCCGCGCCGCCGCCGCTGGTCGCCGACCTGGCCGCCAGCGCCGCCGAGCAGGCCCCGGCCGAGACCGGCGGCTTCCTGGACGCCTACCGTACGGCGGATCCGCCGACCCGGCACCGGCTCGTCACCGAGCGGTTCACCGCCGCCGCCGCGGCCGTGCTGCGGATCGGCGCCGAGCGGATCGCCCCGGACACCAGACTCGGCGCACACGGCCTGGACTCGCTGCTCGCGATGGAGCTGCGCGCCCGGGTGCACGGCGAACTGGGCGTCGCCCTGCCGGTGGTGGCGCTGCTCAGCAACGGCACCGTCGGCGACCTGGTCGACCTGCTCGTCGCCGGCCTGGCCGAGCGGCTCGACGCCGAGGGCGGCCCCGAGCAGGCCGAGGTCGAGCTGTACACCGACGAGGCCCGCTACCCGCTCACCCACAACCAGCAGGCGCTGTGGTTCCTGCGCCAGCTGCACCCGGACGGCTTCGCCTACAACATCGGCGGCGCGGTGGAGGTGCGCGCCGAGCTCGACCCCGAGCTGGTCTTCGCCGCCTTCCGCACGCTGGTCGCCCGGCACCCCGGGCTGCGGGCCGCCTTCACCGCCGAGGAGGGCCGGCCGGTCCAGCGGATCCGCCCGGAGGCGGTGGCCGACACCGGACTGTTCGACGTCGAGGGCCGCCCCTGGGAGGAGATCCACGCGCTGATCGTCGCCGAGTACCGGCGGCCGTACGACCTCGCGAACGACCCGCTGGTCAGGCTGCGGCTGTTCCGGCGCGGACCGGACCGCTGGGTCCTGATGAAGGCCGTCCACCACATCGTCTCGGACGCGATCTCCACCTTCACCTTCATCGAGGAGCTGTTCGAGGTCTACGAGGCGCTGCGCCAGGGCCGCACCCCCGAACTCCCCGCCGTGGCCGCCCGCTACCTCGACTTCCTCAACCACCAGAACCGCTTCCTGGCCGGCCCCGACGCCCGGCGGATGCTCGACTACTGGCGCGGCCACCTGCCGGCCGAGATGCCCGTCCTCGCCCTGCCCACCGACCGGCCCCGGCCGGCCGTGCAGACCCACAACGGCGCCTCGGCGTTCTTCCGGCTCGACGCCGACCTGACCGCCCGCGTCCACGAGCTGGCCCGCGCGCACCACGCCACCCCGTTCATGGTGCTGCTGAGCGCCTACTACCTGCTGCTGCACCGCTGGTCGGGCCAGCAGGACATCGTGGTCGGCAGCCCCGTCACCGGCCGCACCCAGGAGGAGTTCGCCTCCGTCTACGGCTACTTCGTCAACCCGCTGCCGCTGCACGTCAGTTTGGCCGGGGAGCCGACCGTGGCCGAGCTGCTGGCCCGGGTGCGGGAGAGCGTGCTCGGCGGCCTGGACAACCAGGAGTACCCGTTCCCGCTGCTGGTCGAGCAGTTGGGGCTCCAGCACGACCCCAGCCGCTCGGCGGTGTTCCAGGCGATGTTCATCCTGCTCACCCACAAGGTCGCCGTGGAGCGCTTCGGCTACCGCCTGGAGTACATCGAACTCCCCGAGGAGGAAGGGCAGTTCGACCTGACGCTGTCCGCCTACGAGGACCGCGCGGACGGCTGCTTCCACTGCGTGTTCAAGTACAACTCCGACCTCTTCGACGCTGCCACCGTCGAGCGGCTGGCCGCGCACTACCGCAACCTGCTGGACGCCATGACCAGCGCCGGCACCGACCGCCCGGTCGGCCGGCTGCGGATGCTCGACGAGGCCGAACGCCGCCGCATCCTCACCGGGTTCAGCGGCGCCGACCGGCGGGCCGACCACGACACCCCGGTGCCCGAACTCGTCGCCAAGGCCGCCGCCGAACACCCCGAGGCCGTCGCCGTCACCTCCCCCCGCCCGGACGGCGTCCGCCGCCTCACCTACGGCAAACTCGACCGGCGGGCCCAGCGGACGGCCCTGCGGCTGCGCGAACTGGGCGTCGGCGAAGGCTCGGTGGTCGCGGTCTGCCTGGACAAGTCGCCCGAGCTGATCGTCGTCCTGCTGGCGATCTGGCGGGCCGGCGCCGCCTACCTGCCGCTCGACCCCGGCCACCCGGCCGACCGGCTCGCCTACCAGGTGACCGACGCCGGAGCCGCCCTCGTCGTGGTCGCCGAACGGAACCCGTTCGGCATCGAAGCGCCCGTCCGCCCCGTCACCCTGGACGAACTCGACCGGCCGGCCGCCGAGCGCGGCCCGCTGCCCGCCGCCGACCCGGACCGCCCCGCCTACGTCATCCACACCTCCGGCTCCACCGGCCGCCCGAAGGCCGTGCGGGTCGACCACCGCAACCTCGCCGCCGTCACCGCGGGCTGGCGCGCCGAGTACCGCCTCGACACCGAGGCCCGGGTGCACCTCCAGATGGCCGGGACCGCCTTCGACGTGTTCTCCGGCGACCTCGCCCGGGCGCTGAGCACCGGCGGCACCCTCGTCCTGGTCGACCGCGACCTGCTGTTCGACACCGCCCGGCTGTACCGCACCATGCGCGAGGAGGTCGTCGACTGCGGCGAGTTCGTGCCCGCCGTCGCCCGCGGCCTGCTGGCCCACTGCGAACGCGAGGGCCTGCGGCTGGACTTCCTGCGGCTGCTGGTCGTCGGCTCCGACTCCTGGAAGGCCGCCGAGCACCGGCGGCTGCGCGCCCTGTGCGGGCCGGACACCCGGCTGGTCAACTCCTACGGCCTGACCGAGGCCACCATCGACACCAGCTACTACGAGGGCGGGGCCGACGCCCTGGAGCCCGGCCGGATGGTGCCGATCGGCCGGCCCTTCCCCAACAGCGCGCTGTACATCCTCGACCACTACGGCGAGCCGGTACCGCCCGGCGTGCCCGGCGAGCTGTGGATCGGCGGCGCCGGTGTCGCCGCCGGCTACCCGAACGACCCGGAGCAGACCACCCGGCGCTTCACCACCCTGGAGCTCGACGGCCCGCCCGTCCGGCTCTACCGCACCGGCGACCTCGGCCACTGGGACGCCCACGGCACCGCCCACCTGCTCGGGCGGATCGACAACCAGGTCAAGGTGCGCGGCCACCGGATCGAGATCGGCGAGATCGAGGCCCACCTCACCGCCCGCCCCGAACTCGCCCAGGCCTGCGTGACTGTCCGTCAGGACGCCACCGGCGAAGCCGTGCTGGCCGCCTACCTGGTCCCCGCCGAGGGGACCACCCTGGACCGCCGGGAACTGCGCCGCCACCTGGCCGAGCACCTGCCCACCGTGATGATCCCCTCCCACCTCACCGAACTGCCCGCCCTGCCGCTCACCCCCAACGGCAAGGTCGACCTGGCCGCCCTGCCCGAGCCCCGGATCGACACCGGCGACGCGCAGCACGAACCGCCCGTCACCCTCTACGAGATCCGCACCGCCGAGCACTGGAGCAACCTGCTCGGCGTGGCGGAGGTCGGCCTCCAGCACGACTTCTTCGAACTCGGCGGCAGCTCCATCCGGCTGATCGAGCTGATCCACCACCTGCAGACCGAGTTCAACATCAGCATCCCGGTCGGCCTGCTCTTCAAGGTCACCACCCTGCACGGGATGGCCCGCACGCTGGAGCAGATCATCACCGGCGAAGTCGCCGGCGGCCAGCCGTACCTCTGGTTCAACCCCGGGGCGCCCGAAGGGCGGACGGTGTTCTGCTTCCCGCCGGCCGGCGGCCACGGCCTGGTCTACCGCCAGCTCGCCGCCCACCTGCCCGACCACCGGCTCGCCGCCTTCAACTACCTCGCCGGCGACGACAAGACCGCCCGCTACGCCGACCTGGTCGAGGAGCTGGAGGAGTCGGGGCCGTACGTCCTGCTCGGCTACTCGCTCGGCGGCAACCTCGCCTTCGAGGTGGCCCGGGAGCTCGAACGCCGAGGCCGTACGGTCAGTTCCGTCCTGGTGGTGGACTCCTACCGGATCCCCGAGCCCTTCGAGCTCGGCGAGGAGCACCTGGCCGTCTTCGAGCGCGAACTCCACGAGCACCTGCACCGGCACACCGGCTCCCGGATCGTCGCCCAGGAGACCCTCGAACAGGCCCGGGACTACCTGGCGTTCTGCAGCCGGACCCCCAACCTGGGCGTCCTGAAGGCCCCGCTCAACGTCGTCTGCGAACGGGACCGGCTGGCGCTGCACGCGGGCGGCGAGCACGGCTCCTGGCACGGCGCCTCCAGCGCCGGCACCGCCGTCCACGCCGGGCACGGCAGCCACGCCGAGATGCTCGACGCCGAGTTCGCCGCCCGCAACGCCGAACTGGCGGGCGCCATCCTGGCCGGAGGCACCGCCGATGGCCGGGCCTGAGCGCGGACCGGACTGGTCGAGCCGGGAGCGGGCCCCCGGCGGCCCGCCCCGGGTCATCGTGATCGGCGCGGGCATCGGCGGGCTCTCCACCGGCTGCTACGCGCAGATGAGCGGGCTGGAGACCCGGATCTTCGAGAAGCACGTGCTGCCCGGCGGCTGCTGCACCGCGTGGTCCCGGCACGGCTACCTGTTCGACTACTGCATCGACTGGCTGATCGGCACCGCCGAGGGCACCGGCGCGAACCAGGTGTGGCGCGAACTCGGCGCCCTCGACGGCAAGTCGATCACCCGCTTCGACGTCTTCAACCGCGTCGTCGACGAACACGGCCGCGCCGTCACCTTCTACGGGGACCCGGACCGGCTGGAACGGCACCTGCTGGCCACCGCCCCCGGCGACGCCAAGCCGATCCGGGCCTTCTGCCGGGACCTGCGCCGCTTCGCCGCCATCGACCTGCCCTGGGACCTCACCCCGCCGCCGCTGCGCGGCCCGGCCGAGCGGCTGCGCACCCTGCGCACCGTGCTGCCCGCGTTCCGGCTCTTCTGGCGGACCGCGACGACCCCGATGAGCGGCTTCGCCGAGCGCTTCCAGGACCCTCTGCTGCGGCGGGCGCTGCCCAACATGTTCCTCCAGGAGCCGGCCGGCTTCCCGCTGCTGCCGTACCTGTACACCCTGGCCGCCGCGCACAACGGCAACGCGGGCTTCCCGCAGGGCGGTTCGCTCGGGCTGGCCCGCTCGGTGGAGGAGCGCTACACCTCGCTCGGCGGGGTGATCGGCTACCGCTGCCGGGTGGAGCGGATCCTGGTCGAGGGGGACCGCGCCGTCGGCGTCCAACTCCGGGACGGCTCCCGGCACTTCGCCGACCACGTGGTGGCCGCCTGCGACGGGCCGACGGTGCTCGACCGGCTCCTCGAAGGCCGCTGGTCCAGCCCCGCCACCGACCGGCTGTACGGCGAGCTGCTGGACAAGCCCGGCAACCTGTACCCGGCCGTGGTCTCGGCCTTCGTCGGCGTGGACGGCCCGCTGCCCGAGGGCGAACCGCACAGCACCACCTACCTGCTGCCCCCCGAGCAGGGCGCCCGGCTGCCCGGCTCGCTCCAGCACAGCCTGGTCGTCCAGATGCGGTCGGACTACGCGGAGGGCTTCGCGCCGCCCGGCAAGTCGGTGCTGCACTGCACCTACTTCAGCGACTACCGCTCCTGGAAGGACCTGCGGGTCAGCGACCGCCGTGCCTACCGGGCGCGCAAGCAGGAAGTCGCCGCGTTCGTCCGGGAGTTCCTGGAGCGGACGTACCCGGGGCTCGGCCGCCGGATCGAACTCGTCGACGTCGCCTCCCCGGTGACCACCGAGCGGTTCACCGGCAACACCTACGGCAGCATCCTCGCCTGGCAGGCCTTCTCCGAGGCCGAGGACGCCGCCAACCGGCTGGTCAACCGGGACCGGATGCGGCTGCCCGGGCTGCGCGGCTTCTCGATGGCCGGCCAGTGGGCCGGCCTCGGCGGTCTGATCCGCGCCGCCACCAGCGGCCGGTACGCCGCGCAGTACCTCTGCCGGGAGCTCGGCCGGCCGTTCCGGGCCTGGCCCAGTGACAACCAGGAACCTTGGCACGCGGGCAAGTTGGGCAAACTGCCGCAACTCGACCGGGCCACCGTGGGAGTGCCGGAATGACCGGAACGAGTACCAGCAGGCAGACCATGGTGATCGTCGGGGGCGGGCTGGGCGGCCTGTCGACCGGCTGCTACGCGCAGATGAACGGCTACCGCACCACCGTCCTGGAGATGCACGAACTCCCCGGCGGCTGCTGCACGGCCTGGGACCGCGGCGAGTTCACCTTCGACTGCTGCGTGAGCTGGCTGCTCGGCAGCGGCCCCGGCAACGAGATGCACCAGATCTGGCTCGAACTCGGCGCGCTGCAGGGCAAGGTGATGCGCAACTTCGACGTCTTCAACGTGGTGCGCACCAGGGACGGCCGCGCCGTCTACTTCTACTCCGACCCCGACCGTCTCGAAGCGCACCTGCTCGACCTCGCCCCGGAGGACGCCCGACGGATCCGGCAGTTCTGCGCAGGGCTGCGCAAGTTCCGCCGCGCCCTGGTCCGTTACCCCTTCCTCAAGCCGGTCGGACTGATGGGCCGGGCCGAACGCTGGCGGATGCTCGCCTCCTTCCTGCCGTACTTCAACGTCATCCGGCGCTCGATCACGGTGCTGATGAGCGACTACTCGGCGCGCTTCCGGAGCCCGCTGCTGCGCGAGGCGTTCAACTTCGTCCTCTACGAGCAGCACCCCAACTTCCCGGTGCTGCCCACCTACTTCCAACTCGCCTCGCACGCCGGGCAGTCGGCCGGGGTGCCGGAGGGCGGCTCGCTCGGGCTGGCCCGCTCGATCGAGCAGCGCTACCGGCGGCTCGGCGGCGAGATCAGCTACAACACCAAGGTGGCCGAGATCCTGGTCGAGCAGGACCGGGCCGTCGGGGTGCGGCTGAGTGACGGACGGGAGATCCGGGCGGACATCGTGGTCGCCGCCTGCGACGGACGCACCACCATGCTGGACCTGCTCAAGGGCCGCTACCTGAACGACACCTACCGCCGGCTGTACACCCGGACCATCACCGAGCCCGGCATGGTCTTCCCCGGCTACCTCACCGTCTTCCTGGGCCTGCGCCGCCCCTTCCCGGCCGGGGACCCGTGCACCACCTACCTGCTGGAGGACGAGGTCGCCGACCGGCTCACCGGCATCCGCCACCCCAGCATCAACGTCCAGTTCCGCAGCCGCCACTACCCCGAGCTGTCGCCCGCCGCGACGACCGTCGTCTACGCCAGCTACTTCTGCGACATCGCCCCCTGGCGGGAGTTGAGCACCGGCCCGGAGCAGGCGCCGCGGCTGCGGCGGGGCGAGGAACTGCACACCCTGCCGGTGGGGCGCGGCCGCGAGTACCAGCGCGAGAAGCGGCGGGTGCGGGACGCCATCGTGGAGTTCCTGGACGGGCACCACCCCGGTCTGCGGGACGCCGTCGCGGTCAAGGACGTGTCCACCCCGCTCACCCAGGTCCGCTACACCGGCAACTACGACGGCACGGTGCTCGGCTGGCAGCCGTTCGTGGAGAGCGGCGAGACGCTGGAGGAGGAGATCAAGCGCAACGGGCCCGGGCTGCCCGGCCTGGCGAACTTCTACCTCTCCGGCGTGTGGGCGACCACCGGGGGACTGATCCGGGCGGCCGCCGCCGGCCGGCACGTCGTCCAGTTCATCTGCCGCGACGACGGCCGGCCGTTCACCGCCGCCGTGGACGACAGCGCGCCGCCGCCCACCCTGGTCATCGAACCGGTCGGGCCCGCCGACCGGCGGTTTGGAGTCACCTCATGAGGGTCGAGAAGTGGGTCGTCCGCGAGCACGTGGACGGCGTGCCGGACGTCGAGCGGATGTACCGGAAGGTGGTCGAGGAGGTGGACGTCCGCCTCGCCGCGGACGAGATGCTGCTGCGGACCAGGTACGTCTCGGTCGACCCGTACCTCCAGGGGATCGCCCTGGACACCCCGATCGGCGACCACATGGGCGCGGACTCCATCATGGAGGTGGTGGAGGCCGGGCCGGACGCCGCCTTCGCCGTCGGTGACCTCGTGCAGGGCTTCGGCGGCTGGCGCAGCCACGTGATCAGCAACGGCGCCCCGGCGCTCTGGCAGACCGGCACCTTCCCGATGGTCTTCCCCGCCTACCGGCGGCTGGACCGGGGCGACTACGACGACGCCCTGCCGCTCTCCACCGCCCTCGGCGTCCTCGGCGGTCCGGGGATGACCGCCTGGGGCACGGTCGAGAAGTTCCTCAAGGTCCGGCCGGGGGACACCGTGCTGGTCAGCGGGGCGTCCGGGGCGGTCGGATCGGTGGTCGGACAGCTGGCCCGGCACCGGGGGGCCCGGGTCATCGGCACCACGGCCACCCCGGCCAAGGCCGCCCGGCTGCGTGAGCTGGGCTTCGACGCGGTCCTGCTCTACCGCGACGGCGACGACCCCGAGCGGCTGCGGGAGGAGATCGCCAAGCTCGCCCCGGCCGGCATCGACCGCTACTTCGACAGCCTCGGCGGGGCGCTCACCGACGCGGTCTTCTCCCAGCTCGCCGTGGACAGCCGGGTCGCGGTCTGCTGGCAGTGGGGCAGCCAGGTCGGCGGCGACTGGGCGGGCCCGCGACTGCTGCCGATGATCATGTTCCCGCGCACCACCATCCGCGGCATCTTCTCGCTGGAGTGGTTCACCGAGGAGAACTGGTCGGCGCTGCGGCAGGAACTGGGCGCCCTCGTCCGCAGCGGCGACCTCGGCTACCAGCAGACCGTCCACCGGGGCTTCGACAACATCCCGGCCGCCTACCGCAGCCTGTACGTGGACCGCTCCGCGAACCGGGGCAAGGTGCTCGTCGAACTCTGAGCCGGGCGGTCCGCGGGGCCTGCCGGGGCGGGCGGTTCGTGGGCCCGCCCCGGCCGGGCGCAGGTCAGTTCAGGGTGAACCAGGTGGAGCGGGACTTCTTCCACTCCGGCTGGGCGAGGTCCTTGGCGGCGGTGCCGTCGCCGTACAGGTCGGCGGAGCCGTCGTCGGTGATCAGCTGGGCCCGGGCGCCGGGGGCGTCCAGGTTCGGCACGTCCGGGACGGCCTCCCAGGCGCCGGCGTCGCTGGTCGGCAGGTCGACCAGCTTGACCGGCTGGGAGCCCGGCTGCCCGTTCCAGCGGTAGAGGGCGTACGGGGCGGAGTTGTCCTCGGCGGACCAGGAGCCGGCCACGATCAGGTACTGGCCGAGGTCGTTGCGGCGCAGGTCGCGGATGGAGAGCCCGCCGAGGTCCAGCTCGACCGGCTCGCCGAAGGTCGCGTGCGAGGCCGAACCGGACAGCAGCGACGGGAGGTTGGTGACCGGGACGAGCAGCGCGCGGCCGCCGGTGACCGCCGGGGTCAGCGGCGCGCGGAAGCCGATGTACGCGGTGGTGGTGCTGCCCGGGGCGAACTCCAGCCCCTCGACGTTGAATCCGTCGATCTGCTTGGGCGCCTGCCCGTCCGCCGCGCCCGCCGCGAAGCCGTAGCGGTCGCCGTGGGCGCCGTCCCAGGCGATCAGGTCGTCGCGCAGGCCGTGGTACGAACCGGCCAGCGACAGCTGGGTGTTGGCGCCCGAGCCGGTGACCTTCGTGGTGAACACGGTGTGCCGGTCCGGCTTGACCTTGCCGTCCTTGTTGTTGCCGAGCGAGCCCGTCCAGTAGATCGTGTCGCCGACCCGGGCCGCGGCCTCGATGTCGATCTCCTTGGAGACGCCGAGCGCGGAGCTGAAGTCCCAGGTGCGGACCGGCGCGCCGGAGGCGTTGCGGTCGTACAGCCGCAGCACGTTGGACTCGTCGTCGCCCACCAGGATGTAGCCGCCGCCCGCGTCCACCGCGGCCGAGGCGTCGCTGGAACCGGTCAGGTAGCGGCTGGCGGCCGGGAACTGGACGGCGGGGGAGGCCGCGTAGTGCAGGGTGCGGGTCGCGGTCTTGCCGCCCAGGCCGGTCACCTTGATGGTGAGGTCGGTGTAGCCGACGCCCTGCGCGGCGACCGCCAGGGTGCGGGTGCCGCCGGTGCCCGTCACCGCCACGTCGCCGGTCCGCGCGACGGCGCTGCGGGTGCTCGCCGAGGCGGCGACGGTCAGCGCCGAGGCCGCGGCCCCGCTCTGCGCCACCGCCACGGACACCGTCGGGTCGCCGGTGGCGCCGACCGCGCCGGACAGGTAGCCGGCCGAGAAGGTGATCGTCGGAGTGCCGTACGAGGCCGCGGCGGCCGGGACGACCGGCAGGGCGAGTACGGGCACCGCCGCGACGGCGACGGCCAGCGGCAGCAGACGGCGGGGGGAACGGGACACGGTGACAGCCCTTCGACGCACGGGGAGGAGCGGGGGCGGTGCGGATCCGGACCAGCCTGGGCGGCCGCGGCGAACGCCAACCCTACGCCGGCGAACCGGACGGCGAACAGCAGGCCTCCAACGGCGGGCGGGAGTTGGGGGAAAGGCCCGGCCGGGCATGGCCTAGCCGCGGATTCCGGCCGTGTGCAGGCGGCGGCGGACCTCCTCCCACTCCGGGGCGACCGGCGCGGTCGACCGCGCGCCGACGCCCCGGTCCTTGAACCCGCTGGACGTCGACACGCATACCACCGGCCCCTCGGCCTCCCCGAGGCCCTCGACGCCGCCGAGGCTGCGCAGCCCCGCGAGCCCGGCCGCCGCGGACAGCTCCGTCCAGAGCCCGGAGCGGGCCAGTTCGGCCTGGGCGGACGCGAGTTGGCCGTCGTCCAGGGTCAGCACCCGGCCGCCGCTCTCGCGGACCGCGACCACGCCCCGGTAACCGCCGACCGGGGAGGCGATCGAGTACGCCTCGCTCGGCCCCACCGTCACCCGGGCCGCCGGCAGGCCCTGGCGGACGGCCAGGGCGAGCGGCGCGCCGGACGCGGACTCGCAGGCGACGATGCGCGGCACCCGGTCGGCCAGGCCGAGCCGGTGCAGTTCGCTGAAGCCCTTCCAGACGCCGAAGAGCAGCTCCCCGTAGCCGGTGGGCACGAACACCGCGGCGGGCACGCCGATGTCCCGGAAGATCTCGTACGCCACCGTCTTGTAGCCCTCGGGGCCGTACGCGTGGCCGGTGTGGGTGGTGGTGAGGTTGCTGACCGGGTGCAGGCCCAGCCGGTCCACGACCTGCCGCAGCAGCGGCCAGCGGGCCTCCCACGGCACCGGCAGCACGACGGCGCCGTAGGCGTTGAGGAACGCGTCGACGGCCGGCGGCAGGTCGGGCCCGGTGAACACCACGCAGCGCAGCCCGGCCCGGGCGGCGTAGGCGGCGGCGGACGCGCCGTGGTTGCCGGAGGAGGCCACCGCGATCCCGGGCGCGCCGACGCCCACGGCGGCGCTGGTGGTGCAGCGGTTCAGCCGGTCCTTGTGGCTCCAGGTCGGGTTGCGGGCCTCGTCCTTGACGTACACCCCGGGTTCGAGCTCGACCAGCGGCGTGCCGCCCTCGCCCAGGCCCGGCGCGAGCAGCGGCGGCAACAGGGGGGCCCACCGCTCCAGCCCGCCGCGCGGCGCCCCGGCGTCCGCCCCCGGGGCGAACAGGGCGGCCGCGTCGGCCTTGAGGTAGGCGTAGTCGACCTCGACGGGGTAGGACACGTCCTCGGTGCCGGTGCGGGGACAGCCCGCGGTGAGCGGGGGCCACAACGGGTAGTCGAGGGTGGGATCGCCGAGGGAGCGCTGGCCGGTTGCGAGGGAGCCGTCTGTCGCCATGTCAGGAGCCTAACCGGACCTGCGGCGCCCGGTCCGGCGGATTTCGGGGCCCGGTGGGCGGGGGATGGCGGGCGGGGGATGGCGGGCCTCAGGGGTTCCTGCGGCCGCTACTGGCCCTGCCGGACGGCCGAGACGTCGAACTCCAGGACGACCTTGTCGCCGACCAGGACGCCGCCGCTCTCCAGGGCCGCGTTCCAGGTCACCCCGAAGTCCTTGCGGCTGATCGTCACCGAACCCTCCAGGCCCACCCGCAGGTTGCCCTGGGGGTCGACGGCGTTGCCGGTGTACTCGACGTCGATGGTGACCGGGCGGGTGACGTCCTTGACGGTGAGGTCGCCCGTCACCCGGAACTCGCCGTCCCCGCGCGGCTCGACCGCCGTCGTGGCGAAGGCGATGGTCGGGAACTTCGGCACGTCCAGGAAGTCGTTGGTGCGCAGGTGCTGGTCGCGCTGCTCGACGCCGGTGTCGATGCTCTCGGTCCGGATCGTCACCCGGGCGGTGGAACGGCCCGGGTCGGCGCCGTCCAGGTGGGCGCTGCCCTCGAAGGCGGTGAAGGAGCCGCGGACCTTGGTCACCATGGCGTGGCGCGCCACGAAGCCGATCCGGGTGTGGGCGGGGTCGAGGACGTAGTCCCCGGTGAGATCGGACAGGGAGACGGTCATGGTCGGCTTACCTCCTGGGCCTGTGTGGGGCCTCTGCGGGGAATCGCGGGGGTCGGGTCCTCGGGGGTCGCCGACCTCGGCGGCGGTGCCGCCCCGGCCGCCCCGGACCACGCTAGGTGCTGCGCCCCGTCCCCGCCCGTCGGGCCCGGGCCCCGGGGGTAGACCGGGGGGGCCCCGCCCCCGGGGGTGGGCCCCGGCGCGGGGTCGACGGGGGGGGGGGCGCG
>NZ_JBHWIR010000071.1:0-38229 GCF_042731835.1 Kitasatospora sp. NPDC059817
TTTTCCGCTCCGTTTCCGGCGCTTCGTTCATCCAACTCGCTGGTGTCTTCTGCGGCTTGACGCCCCGTCCGACGTTTCAAACTCTAGCCGATCCCTGCTCCGAAAAGCGAATCGGCCGCAATCCAATAAAACGAGCACACCGAATAAGAACCAAGCCGCGACAAGACGCGACCCAGCCCGAACCGGGAAGTGGTGTTTCGAAAGGATTGGCTACCGCGGGACCGTCCGCGCAAAATGCGTGTCCGGTGCTCCCTGCCAGGCAGCTCGAAGAACACTAGACCTCGGGGAAGGCCGAGTCAAGCTCCGGTTCCGCCCCGGCGACGCTCTCTTCCTCCGCCTTCTCCTCCGCCTCCTCCGCCGGCAGGTGGAAGGCCAGGACGGCGACGTCGTCGTCGTGCTCGGAGGTCACGCCCATCGCCCGCAGGAGGCGGGCGCAGATCACCTCGGGGGCCCCGACCGCGCCGGTGAGGGTGCGGGCGAGGAGGTCGAGGCCCTGGTCGATGTCCTCGTCGCGGCGTTCGACCAGGCCGTCCGTATAGAGGACGCCGGTGGTCCCGGGCAGCAGACGCAGGGTGTGCGAGACGTGGAGGCCGTCGCCGGTGCCGAGCGGAGGGCCGTTCTGCTCCTCGCTGCGCAGGACCGTCCCGTCGGGGCAGCGCAGCAGCATGGGGAGGTGTCCGGCGGAGGCGTAGGAGAGGGTGCGGCGCTGCGGGTCCCAGACGGCGTACGTGCAGGTGGCGATCTGGTTGGCGTCGATCTCCATGGCGAGGCCGTCGAGCAGGCGCATCACCTCGTGCGGGGGCAGGTCGAGCCGGGCGTAGGCGCGGACGGCGGTGCGCAGCTGGCCCATGACGGCGGCGGCGCGCAGGCCGCGCCCCATCACGTCGCCGATGACCAGGGCGGTCCGGCCGCCGTCGATGGCGATGACGTCGTACCAGTCGCCGCCGACGGCGGCCTCGGCGCCGCCGGGCTGGTAGGTGGCGGCGACCCTCAGGTCGGCCGGCTGGTCGAGCTTCTGCGGGAGGAGGCTGCGCTGGAGGGTGACGGCGGCCTCGCGCTGGCGGCGTTCGGCTTCGCGGAGCCGGGCGGCGGCGAGGACCTGGTCGGTGACCTCGGCGGCGAAGATCAGGACGCCGGCGGGCGGTCCCTCGGCGAGGGTGTCCCCGGTGTCGCCGGGGCCGCCGGGGCCGAGCGGGACGCAGGAGACGTTGTAGTAGCGGTTGCCGGTGAGGCCGAGGATGCAGCGGGCCTTGACGCTGCGCGGGCGGCCGCCGCGGATGACCTGGTCCATCAGGGCCAGGACGCCCATGGTGCCGAGTTCGGGGAGGGCTTCTCCGGCGGGCAGGCCGGTGGTGCGGTCGCCGAAGAGTTCGCGGTAGGCGCGGTTCGCGTAGCCGAGCTGGTGGAGCGGGCCGTAGGTGACGGCCACCGGGGCGGGGATCCGGTTGAGGACCTCGCGCAGGTTCTGGGGTTTGTGCAGGTCGAGGAGTTCGGCGGCGGTGGCCAGGTTGGTGGGGTCGCGGGGGCCGGGGACGACGACGCCGTCGGCGGAGGGCGCGCCCTCGTCGGTGCCGGCCCCGGTTGGCGGGGCGGCACGCCAAGGGACTCCGGTGAGCCGGGCGCTCCAGCGCATGAGGTTCAAACGACGGCCGCTTCCTCGATTTCCAGGCATATCATCACTTTTTGTGTGCACATCAGCACACGGGGTAATGACTAGGTTGGGCTGATCCTGTCAGGCAAGGGCCCGATTCCGGAAGTCGCCCGCCCGGCGTGGCCGCCCGTTCCGCCCCGGCACGGGGCACCGGGGCGCTCACCGCGGGGCGTCCGGACCGCCGTCGGGCCGCGGCCCGGACCCGGCCTCGAACTCCGGACGCGGATGCTCCGCCGCCCCCAGCGAGACCACCTCGCGGGAGAACAGCCCGCCCAGCACCCAGTCCATCAGCACCCGCACCCGGCGCTCCGCGCTCGGCAGGCGCCGCAGGTGCCGGGCCCGGTGCAGCCACCAGGCCCGCCGCCCGGTGATCCGGCGGCCGCGCCGGGTGTGGGCGACGGCCCGGCGCAGGCCCAGCGAGGTCGAGCAGGCGGCGTGGCCCGGCCGGTACTCGGCGAGGCCGGGGGCGTGCGGTCCGGCGTCCAGGGCGACCGCGATGTTCCGGGCGAGCAGCTCGGCCTGGGCGAAGGCGTGCTGGGCGTTGGGCGCGCAGGGCGCCCCGTCCGCGTCGGGGTCCGGCACGGCGGCGCAGTCCCCGGCCGCCCAGACGCCGGGCAGAGCGCGCCCGTCCGGGCCGACGGCTTGCAGGGTGGCGAGGCAGCGGACCCGGCCGAGGGTGTCCAGCGGCAGGTCGGTGTCGCGCAGCAGCGGGGCCGGCCTCACCCCGGCCGTCCAGACCAGGGTGCGGGCACCGAAGCGGCTGCCGTCGGACAGGGCGACGACCCGGTCCGCGGCGGACGCCAGGGTGGTGCGCAACCGGATGTCGACGCCGCGTTCGCGGAGCTGGCCGAGGGTGTGCTCGGCCAGCTCCGGCGACTCCTCGGCGAGGATCCGGTCGGTGGCCTCGACCAGGACCCAGCGCAGGTCCTCGGGGCGGACGTTGTGGTAGCCGCGCACCGCGGTCCGGGCCATGTCCTCCAGTTCGGCGAGCGCGCCGACGCCCGCGTACCCGGCGCCGACGAAGACGAAGGTGAGCGCGGCCTGGCGCAGGGCCGGGTCGCGGGTGGCGGAGGCGAGGTCGAGCTGTTCCAGGACGTGGTTGCGCAGACCCACGGCCTCGCCGACGGTGGAGAAGCCGCGGCCGTGTTCGGCCAGACCGGGCACCGGCGCCGTCCGGGAGACCGAGCCGGGCGCCACCACCAGGACGTCGTAGGGGAGTTCGATCGGTGCGGCGGCCTCTCCGGGGCCCGCGGCGTCGGCGAAGGCGCGGCGGGCGGCGTGTTCGATCCGGGTGATCCGGGCGGTCAGCACCCGGCAGTCCGGCAGGGCCCGGCGGAGCGGGACGACCACGTGCCGGGGGTCGATCGAGCCAGCCGCGACCTCGGCCAGCAGCGGGTGGTAGGTGAAGTAGGCCTGGGGCTCGACGACGGTGATCTCGACCTCGCCGCGTCGCAGGCGTTCCCGCAGGCCGCGCTGGAGGTGCAGCGCGGTGGCCATCCCGGCACAGCCTCCGCCGGCGATCAGGATTCTGATGGTGCACCTCCTGCCGATTGGCGCTTCCTCCCGGCCCCGCGGCCGGGGGTGTCCCCCCTCGCGCCCCCCTATGAAGGACCGGCAGGGGCGGTCTTGTCCACAGTCCGTACCGCGCCGGATGTGACGGGAGTCGACGGGTGGGGCCAGTTGTGCTGCCCGGGCGACTTTCTGACGGACTTTCGGCCGCGAACGGGCGTGAACTATGGTCGGATTGTGTGCCGGAGCGGTTACCGCCATGACAATCGGCGGCGACGCACCGTGGAGCGGCCACTACGGCCAGTTCCAGCGTTGGCTCGAGAACCCGACTGCGGGACAGTCATCCGGGGAAGGGTAGTTCCCGGACAAGGCCCCGGACGGTGCCGACGCGCCGAGCCGGACGCGAGCCGGCCCGGAGGCACGAACCGTGGTCACGAAACGGGACGGGCGGCAACGAGCGATGGGTCATCAGGTCATTTCTGACGGGCTGAGCTGCACCGGGGGGTGCAGGGGCGGGCGACGACAGGGTCCGGGTTCGGGCGCCTGCGGGGGAGAGTTGGGATGATGGAGCAGGAGCAGGTGTTGGGGCGAACGGGAGCACCGCACGCCGGCCAGGGCATGGTGCCGGAACAGCGCGGCCCGGTGGACCTGCCGCCGGAGGTCGGGGCCGCCTATCCGGGCGTCCCCTACCGGGTGGAGCCGCCACCGGTCGTCGTGCACGTCCCCGGGGCCCGACTACGGGTGGACGCCCGGCGGAATCTGGAGAGCGTGCTGCGGGCCGCCCGCGAGGTGTTCGGCGAGTTCGGCTACGGCGCGCCGATGGAGGAGGTCGCGCGCCGGGCCGGGGTCGGCGTCGGGACGGTCTACCGGCGCTTCCCGAGCAAGGAGGTGCTGGTCCAGCGGATCGCCGCCGAGGAGGTGGCCTGGCTGACCGCGCAGGCGCGGGAGTCGCTGTACGGCGGCGGCGGGGCCTGGGAGTCGCTGGCCGGCTACCTGGCGCGGGCGGTCGGCACCGGCGCCGGGCGGCTGCTGCCGCCGGAGGCGTTCCGGTACGCGGAGGAACTGGGCCGGGTGCCGGAGCAGCGGGTGCCCGAGCCGGCCGCCGTCCGGTTCGACCTGCGCGGCGACGACGCGCAGAACGGTGCGGCCGTCGAGCCGTCGGCGGCCGACGCCGATCCCCGGCTGCTGCTGCAGCTGCTGGCCGCCCTGGTCGCCAGGGCCGGCGCGGCCGGCGAACTGCGGCCGGGCGTCACGGTGTCGGACGTCGTGCTGGTGCTGACCGCCTCGGTGCCGGTGCACGCGGCCCGCACCACGCCGACCACGGCCGGTTTCTCGGCCGGGGTCCAGCAGGCGGAGGGGCAGCCGACGGCCGGCCCCTCGGAGCGGCTGCTGGAGATCCTGCTGGACGGCCTGCGGGCACGCTGACGCGCCACCGCGGGCGCGGCCGCCGCAGCTGGCGGGGACGGGAGTTGGACGGGAGACCGGCGCGCGGACCAGTCACGCGCGCCGGGTGCGGGCGGTGCACAACCACCCGCCCTGTGCTGGCCGAACACATCCGCGACGGCTCCTCGGAAGAGTGGGTCCCGGCCGGTCCGGCTACCGCCCATCTCTGCGCTATGCCATCCTTTGCCCGTGGTTGGAGCCAATGTCCCGATGCGCGCCCTTCGCGCGCCCTCGGCGCCGTACAGCGCGGAACCGTGCGCCCACGCGCTCCCGCGCGCCCTGCCACACTGCGGGGGCTGTCGTGGAATCTGGGGTCCGTTGTGAGCGCCGAGGAACAGAACGACTACGGGTACGGCCTCGACTTCGGCCCGTCCGGAGGCTTGACCGGGGGACTGGCCGACGGCTCGTCCGGCAGTACGTCCAGTACGCCCGAAGGCCCCGCCACGGCCTCCGGCGGCCCGGCCCAAGTACCCGGCGCCGCACCGGGTTCGGCCACCGGCCCGACCGCCGGACACGTGCCCGACCAGGCGGGCATGCCCAGCCGCGAGTCCCTCTCCGCCTCCGCCGCCGCGCTGCCCCCCGGGCGGGTGCCCGGCCAGGCCCCGGCCGGCCGCGGCGGCGTCGCCCCCGAGGCGTTCGTCGGCGCCGGCCGCCCCGCCCGCCCCACCGTGCCCGCCCCCGCCGACCCGGTCGACGGCGAGCGCCCGGCCTCCGACGCCGAGTTGACCGCCCGGGTCCGGGCCGGCGACGACACCGCGTACGAGGAGATCTACCGCCGGCACGCCGACTCGGTGCGCCGCTACGCCCGCACCTGCTGCCGGGACAGCTTCACCGCCGAGGACCTCGCCGGCGAGGTCTTCGCCCGCACCCTGCAAGCCCTGAGGGCGGGCAAGGGCCCGGAGTTCGCCGTCCGCGCCTACCTGCTGACCGCCGTCCGCAACGTCGCCGCCGCCTGGACCCGCAGCGAGCGGCGCGAGCAACTCGTCGACGACTTCAGCGTGTTCGCCCAGACCTCGGCCGCCGTCGTCGACCTCGACCTGGCCGACCCCGGCGCCGATGCCTGGGCAATGGCCATGGCCGACCAGCGCATGGTCATGCAGGCCTACGCCGAACTGCCCGAGGACGACCGGATGGTGCTCTGGCACACCGAGGTCGAACGGGAGTCACCGAAGACCGTCGCCGTGATGCTCGGCAAGACCGCCAACGCCACCGCCGTCCAGGCCCACCGGGCCCGCGACCGGCTCGCCGCCGCTTTCCTCCAGGCGCACGTCTCCGGCAGCCAGGACCGCACCTGCGAGGCGTACGCCAACCGGCTCGGCGCGTACGCGCGCGGATCGCTGCGCAAGCGCGCCTCGGCGGAGGTCGGACGGCACCTCCAGGAGTGCGACCGCTGCACGGCCGCCTGCCTCGAACTCACCGAGATCAACACCGGCCTGCGCGCGCTGCTGCCCGGCGGCGTGCTCGTCTGGATCGGGGTCGGCGGGTTCAGCGCCGCCGCGGCGGCCGTCGGCGGGGTCGCCGCGGTCGGCGGTGCGGCTGCGGGCACCGCGGCGGCCACCTCCGGAACCGCGGGTGCGGGTGCAGTTGGCGGAGCGGGTGCTGCCTCCGGCGGAGGCGGGGCCGGCGCCGGCGCCGCGGCCGGCGAGGGCCTGGGCACCGCCGCCAAGGCCGGGATCGCCGCCGCCGTCGCGGTGGCCGCGGCCGCCGTCGCCGCGTACGCGCTCACCGGCTCACCCGAGCCCAAGCCCCCCACGGCCGCGCCCCCCGCCGCCGGCGCCCCCGCCACCCCCCGGCCGCAGGCCCCCGCACCCACACCGCCCGCGCCCGCCGACCCGGCGCCCAGCAGCGCCGCGGCCGCCCCGGCACCGTCCGAGCCGAGCCCGAACCCGAGCCCGAGCGCGACGCCGGTCACCCGGTCGACGCCTGCCCCGACAGCCGCCCCGGCAGCCGCCCCGACCACGACGAAGGCCGCGTCGCCGGTCACGCCGAGCTCGACGACGCCCAAGCGGACCCCCACGCCGCCGGCCCCGGCCGTCCCCGTCGTGCCGACGCCCAGCGTGCCGCCGCTGCCCACGCCCGAGCCGCCGGTCGTCCCCGTCGTCCCCACGCCCACCGTGCCGCCGCTGCCCACCCCGACGGTCACCCCGCCCTCGCCGCCCGCGCCCGCCGACTTCTGGGCCGACTCACTGCCCGTGGTCAAGCCCGGCAACAACCGGGTGCCGCCGCCCGGCCCCAGCATCCGGCAGAAGGGCAGCGACTGGTTCTGGCAGCACGACAGCGCCTGGATCGGCGGCGAACGCCACGGGCACGCCATCACCGTGCGCGCCCCGGCGACCACCCTGATCGACCTCAACCGCAGCTGCACGTCCTTCGACGCGGTCGCCGGGGTCGACGACGCCACGCTCTCGCCGGGCGGCGTGGTCTTCTCCGTCCAGGGCGGCGACGGCAGCACCCTGTGGCGCTCCTCCCCGCTCGCCGCTGGGGACGACGCGGCACCGGTGCACGTGTCGCTGGCCGGGCAGAAGTCGATCCGGCTGGTGGTCACCCCGGTGCACGGGATCTGGTCGGCGCTCAACGTGGCGGACTGGGCCGAGGCCCGCTTCAGGTGTTCCTAAAACGGGCCTCGGCGGGGGCTGTGCGGGGTGGGGCTGTGCGGGGTCAGATCGCGCAGGAGCCGTCCGCGCAGGCCTCCCCCGCCGGGGCGACCTGCACCGGCGCCGGGCGGGTCTCGCCGATCTCGGCGGCGACCTGCTCCAGCACCTTGCGGAAGGTCTCTTCGTCCTGGCCGCCCTGCACCGCCCACTTGCCCTCGAACACGAAGGTCGGCACGGCGGTGATGCCCAGCTCCCGGGCCTCGGCCAGCTGCGCGCTCACCTCGGTGGCGCCCTCGTCGCCCGCCAGGTAGGCGGTGACCCGCGCCCGGTCCAGGCCGGCCGCCACCGCGACGTCGGTCAGCGCGGCGCGGTCGCCGACGTCGACGCCGTCGGTGAAGTGCGCCTTCAGCAGCTCCTCCTTCAGCCGACCCTGGACGGCCGCGCCGTACTCGGTCTCGGCGAGGTGCAGCAGGCGGTGGCCCAGGAAGGTGTTGGCGTGCAGCGCGGCGTCGAAGTCGTACGTGATGCCCTCGGCGCGGCCCAGCTCGGCCACCCGCGCGTCCATCGCCACCGACTGCGGGCCGTAGCGCTCGGCCAGCCACGCGCGGTGCGGGCTCGCCGTCGCCGGCGCGTCCGGGACCAGCTGGTACGGCCGGTAGACCACCTCGACGCCCTCCTTGCCGGCGAAGCCCTCCAGGGCCTGCTCGAAGCGGCGCTTACCGATGTAGCACCACGGGCAGGCGATGTCGGACCAGATCTCGACCTTCATGAGGGGACTCCAGGGGTGGGGCGGGGACGGGTGTCGGGATAGGTGAACGATGAACCATCTCGGTACATTCCCGGCACCCCGGTCAGCCTCCCTGGTCAGC
Source organism: Kitasatospora sp. NPDC059817 (assembly GCF_042731835.1). Classification (NCBI taxonomy): domain Bacteria; kingdom Bacillati; phylum Actinomycetota; class Actinomycetes; order Kitasatosporales; family Streptomycetaceae; genus Kitasatospora; species Kitasatospora sp. NPDC059817. Next base: position 8,067 of record NZ_JBHWIR010000071.1, read on the forward strand.
GCCCCGAGCCGGGCTGGTCAGCGCACCGGCCCCGCCCCGGGTCAGCCCTCCGCAGGCGCCGGGACCACCAGCACCGGGCAGGCCGCGTGGTGCACCGCCGCCGAACTCACCGAACCCAGCAGCAGCCGCGCGAACCCCCCGTTCCCCCGCGTGCCGAGCACCAGCGTGTGCTGCCGGGTCGAGGCCTCCAGCAGCACCTCGATCACGTTCCCCAGCACCACGTGCAGCGACATCTCCCCCGCGTACGGCCGGGAACGCTGCCCCTGCACGGCCACCACCGCCCGGCGCAGCCCGTCCGCCATGCTCTCCACCAACGTCTCGACGCTCTCCTGCACCAGCTCCGCCATCCCCGGCGGATAGCCGGCCGGCGCCGGGTTCACCACGGCCAGCACGTACAGCGGCAGCCCGAACAGCTCCGCCTCGGTCATCGCCCGGTCCAACGCCCACAGCGACCCGTCCGACCCGTCGCATGCGGCCAGCACCCCCGGCGGGCGCCCCGTCGGCGGCCGCCCCAGCACCGACAGCACGACGGGAACGGACTGCTCCGGGCTCACGCTGGCCACCACGGCTCTCCTCACCGACGGACTCGTTGCCCGCCATCATCACCTGCTCCGGCTCCCGGACCCCGCCGCCCGGCCGGGCGCGGCGGGCGCGGCGCGGGGGCGTGGGGCGCGCGGCGCGCCCGGCGGGGTCAGGAGGGACGGACGGGGCTGAGGGCCAGGGGTTGGGCCAGGGGAAGGCCGGTCCAGCAGGCGCCGTGGCGGCGGGCGCGGATGCGGCGGAGCCAGAGTTCGGTGGAGACCAGGTCGGCGAGGCCCGCCAGGGCGGCCGGGGAGAGGGGGGTGACGGGGTCGGCGAGGCCGGCGCGGACGGCGGGGAGGTCGATGAGGCCGGCTTCGGCGAGGAGGGGTGCGTCGAAGAGTTCGGCGAGGCCGTCGGCGGCGAGGCGCAGGCCGGCCCGGGCGGGGGCGGTGCGGTCGGGGCGGGGGCCGCGGCCCCAGTCGGGGGGCAGGTCGGTGCGGCCGGCGCCGGTGAGGACGGCGTGCAGGAGGGCGTGCCGGGCACCGGGCTGGAGGCGGACGTCGTCCGGGAGCAGGCGGGCGGCGCGGACCACCTGGTTGTCGAGGAACGGCGCGTGCAGCCGCTGGCCGGGCTGTTCGGCGGCGTGGACGAGGGTGCGGTAGGAGCGCGCGTGCCGGTAGAGGGCGTGCCGGGCGCGGTGTGCGCCTGGGCGTTCGTCGGGCGCCGGTCTGCGCGCCGCCAGTCGCAGCCGGAGGGCGACGGAGGAGAGCGCCTCGTCGGACAGCCAGCGGGCGGCCGGGCCGGGGACGCACCAGGCGAGGTCGCCGGCCGAACGGTCGCCCGCCGTGCGGCCGTTGCCCGGAAGATGGCGGGCCGTCAGCTTGGCGGCGGCGTCGTCCAGCGCCTCGGCGTACCGGACCCGGGAGAGCCGGTGGGCGGCCCGGACCACGGTGAGCGGGGTGCGCAGCGCGCCGGCCAGGACGCCGACGACGGCCCGGTCGGCACCGGCCAGCGCGGCGACCGGGGGCAGCAGTTCGCGCGGGCGGCCGGCCCGGATGAGGTCGGCGAGCCGGGCCGGGTGGCCGTCGAGGACCTGGCGGGCGCCGTAGCCGGTGAGGTGGTCGGTGCCGCCGACGTCGAAGCGGGCCTCGGCGCGGGCGGCGGCGACGAGTTCGGGCCCGGGCTCGTCGGTGAGCCGGCCGGGCGGTGCGTCGGCGTGCAGTCCGGCGTACGGGAGGGTGTCGGGGCCGGGGTGGAGCACGGTGTGCCGCAGCCGGGGGGTGTCGGGGGCGAGCGCGAGGGTGGTCGGGGGTTCGGTCTCGCCGAGCGTGACGGCGGCCAACTGTTCCGGGGCGGAGGGTTCTTGGGCGGCGACGCGGGTCCAGGAGCCCTTGACCGCGCCGTTCCTGGCCCCGGCGCGGACGGCCGGCAGGCGCTCCGGGCCCGTGCTCGCGGGCACCGGCGGCAGCGGTACGGCGGCGGCGAGCAGGGCGACGGTGGCGGAGGCGGTGCCGTAGGAGAGGTCGACACCGAGCCGGGCGCGGCCGGCCGAACCCGGCACGGTGGCGGGCGCGGTGGTGCGGACCCGGGAGCGGACGGACTCCAGCAGCGCGCGGGTGAGTTCGCGGACGGCGGGCGCCTCGTCGCGCGGCTGCTCCCGGACGGCGGGGTCGTCGTAGGCGGAGAGGTAGGGGTGGCCGCCGCGGATGGCGAGCACGTGGCCGGGGGGCACCCGCTGGACGCCCAGGTACGGGGTGCCGGTGCCGAGCGCCTCGGGCGATTCGGGGCAGGCGAGCCGGGCGGCGAGGTGGCCGGTGTCCAGCGGGGCGCCGACCAGGTCGGCGAGCGGGAGGGCGGCGGTGGCGTACGCGGTGCCGCCGGCCCAGGGGGTGTGGAAGACCGGCTGGGCGCCGGCCAGGTCGGTGAGCAGCAGGGTGGAGCGGGTGCCGGTGCGCAGGACGGCGGTGTAGCTGCCGGGCCAGGCGGTGAGGTGGCGGACGGCGCCGCCGCGGGCGGCGGCGAGGCCGGCGGCGAGTTCCGCGTCGGTGGCGCCGCAGTGGCCGAGGACGGCGAGGCGCAGGGTGGCGGGGGTGTCCTCGACGGGGTCGGGGGCGGTGGGGCCGGTGGTGACCGTGGCGGGGGCGCCGGGGCGGAGGGTGGCGAGGCGGATCTCCTCGGGGCGCCAGTCCCCGACGGCCCAGAGCGGGTTGGGTCCGGTCCACAGGGGGCGCGCGGCGATCGGTGCGACCGTACCGAGTGCCTCGTGCGCCGGTGCGCCCGCCCGGGGCGCGCCCGTGCTCCAGCCCGTCAGCCACCGCATCGCGCCTCCACCGGACGAGGACCTGCACCCGTACGGCGCGTCCGCCGCCGGGCGGCTCCTCGCCGGTCCGCGGTGTGCCGTGACGGCGGCCCCGGGTACCGGCGCGCCGTCAGGAGACATCGTGCCACCGGTTGGCGCTCCCGTGGCCCGTGTTGCCGGTTCCGGTTCCGCCGGTGACCCCGGCGCGGGGTGGTTCCGGCCCCGGCGGCGATCCCGGTGCGGGCAGCGGGTGTTGACGTGTTCGCGTGGTCCGCAGGGCGGGCCGGGCCTTCCCCTCCCCGGCCCGGACCGCCCGCCGCGCCGCCTTTGACATGGGCATCGCGAGATGGCCGAAAGGCGTCGCCCAGCCCGGGAGGGCATCCGCATGCCCTCCCGGACTCAGCCACCACCCGCGGGGATTGAGGCGGCGGCGTCCCCCGGCCCGCCGGGTCCTCGACGGCGGGCCGACCCACGACCACCAGCGAATCGCCGACCAGCCGGTCGAGCCAGGGGGCACGGCCGGGCGCACGTGAACACAGGACCGGAGCACGACGCTCCGGCGCGCGGCACCCCCGGCCCGATCCGAGTGGTCCGGACCAACCCCGGCGAGGAGCCGGCGCCGCACCGCCGGGTGCACGATCCCGCCATCCGGAATGCGGCCTCTTAACCGTCGGAACGCGTCCGACTACTCTAGGTACAGCAGCTACGGCCCGGTGCCGCCCGGGCCCCGCGCACAAGGCCGCAGGAGGTGCCGCCGCCACCATGACCGTCAGCCCACGAGGACCGAACGAACGGCTCGGCACGCTCCTGACCCTCGCCCAGATCAGCAACGCCGGACTGGCCCGCCGGGTCAACGACCTGGGCGCCCAGCGCGGGCTGACCCTGCGGTACGACAAGACCTCGGTGGCCCGCTGGGTCAGCAAGGGCATGGTCCCGCAGGGGCCCGTCCCGCACCTGATCGCCACCGCGATCGGCGGCAAGCTCGGCCGCCCGGTGCCGCTGGAGGAGATCGGCCTCGGCGACACCGACCCGGCCCCCGAACTCGGCCTGGCCTTCCCGCGCGACGTCGCCGAGGCGGTCCGCTCCGCCACCGACCTGTGGCGGGTCGACCTCGACCTGCGCCGCGGCCCCGGCGGCGGCCGCTGGAGCGACAGCCTGGCCGGCACCTTCTCGGTCGCCGCCTACGCGACGCCGGTGTCCCGCTGGCTGATCACCCCGGCGGACGGTTCGGTCGCCCGGGAGGCGCCGCGCGCGCCCAGCGAGGCGTCCTCCTACCGGGTCGGCCACTCGGACGCCGCCAAGCTCCGCGAGGCCGCCCAGGAGGCCCGCCGCTGGGACTCCAAGTACGGCGGCGGGGACTGGCGTTCGTCGATGGTGCCGGAGTGCCTGCGGGTGGAGGCGGCCCCGCTGCTGCTGGCCTCGTACAGCGACACCGTCGGCCGGGCGCTGTTCGGCGCGACCGCCGAACTGACCAGGCTGGCCGGGTGGATGGCCTTCGACACCGGGCAGCACGAGGCCGCCCAGCGCTACTACATCCAGGCCCTGCGGCTCGCCCGGGCCGCCGCCGACGTGCCGCTCGGCGGCTACGTGCTCGCCTCGATGAGCCTCCAGGCCGGCTACCGGGGCTTCGCCGAGGAGGCGGTGGACCTCGCCCAGGCCGCCCTGGAGCGCAACCGGGGTCTGGCCACCGCCCGGACGATGAGCTTCTTCCACCTGGTGGAGGCCCGGGCCCAGGCCAAGGCCCGCAACGCGGCGGCGTGCGCGACGGCGCTCGGCGCGGCGGAGAGCGCACTCGAACGGGCCCGCGCCGGGGATCCCGATCCGGCGTGGATCGACTTCTACGCCTACGACCGGCTCGCCGCCGACGCCGCCGAGTGCTTCCGCGACCTCGGAGTGCCCTCCAAGGTCCGCCAGTTCACCCGCGAGGCACTGGCCAAGCCCACCGAGGGCTTCGTCCGCTCGCACGGCCTGCGCCTGGTGGTCTCGGCGATGGCCGAGGCCGAGGCCGGCAACCTGGACGCCGCGGTCGCCGCCGGCGAGCGCGCCGTCGAGGTGGCCGGCCGGATCTCCTCCCAGCGCAGCCGGGAGTACGTGGTGGAGATGCTGCGCCGTCTGGAGCCCTTCCAGGGCGAGCGCCGCGTCCGGGAGCTGACCGAACGGGCCCGCGCGGTCCTGGTCGCCCCGGCGTGACCGGGGGCGTGCCCGGCGGTCGTTGAGGTGCACCGGCGAGAGGGGCCCGGGCACCCAGGCACGACACCGCCGCCCGGCGCTGGGCGCCCTCGACCGGTCCCGCCCGGCGTGGCAGCATCGGCGGCGGGGGAGCCGGGCGGACTGCGAGGAGCGGGCGGTGGCGTACGACTTCGACGTGCTGGTGGTGGGCGGCGGGATCGTCGGCCTCGCCACCGCGTACGCGCTGACCCGGGCCCGGCCGGGGCTGCGGCTCGCGGTGCTGGAGAAGGAGCCCGGCTTCGCCGCCCACCAGACCGGCCGCAACAGCGGGGTGATCCACAGCGGCGTCTACTACCGGCCGGGCTCGTACAAGGCCCGGTACGCGGTGGCGGGCGCCGCCGAGCTGGTGGCGTTCTGCCGCGAGCAGGGTGTCCCGTACGAGGTCACCGGCAAGCTGATCGTGGCCACGGGCCCGGAGGAGCTGCCCCGGCTGGCGGCGCTGGCCGAGCGCGGGCGGGCGAACGGCATCCCCGTCACCGAGGTGGACCGGGCCGGGATCGCCCGGTACGAGCCGCAGGTCACCGGGGTGGCGGGGCTGCACGTCGGTACGACCGGCGTCTGCGACTTCCCGGCCGTCGCCACCGCCTACGCCCGGCTGGCCCGGGAGGCGGGTGCGGAGCTCCGACTCGGCTGCGAGCTGCGGGCGGCGGCCCGGCGGGCGGACGGCGTGACGGTGCAGACCTCCACCGGGGAACTGCGCTGCCAGGTGCTGGTGAACTGCGCCGGGCTGCACAGCGACCGGATCGCCCGGCTGGCCGGGGACGAGCCCGGGGTGCGGATCGTGCCGTTCCGCGGCGAGTACTACGAACTGGCCGAAGGGCGACGGGACTTGGTGCGCGGCCTGGTCTACCCGGTGCCCGACCCGGCCTTCCCGTTCCTCGGCGTGCACCTCACCCGGGGCGTCCACGGGGACGTGCACGTCGGCCCGAACGCGGTGCCCGCGCTGGCCCGCGAGGGCTACGACTGGCGCACCGTGCGCCCGCGCGACCTGGCCGGGACGCTGGCCTTCCCCGGCACCTGGCAGATCGCCCGGCGGCACTGGCGGTACGAGGTGGGCGAGTTGCACCGCTCGCTGTCGAAGCGGGCGTTCACCGCCGCCGTGCGGCGGCTGCTGCCCGCCGTCGCCCCCGAGGACCTGGTGCCGGCCGGCGCCGGGGTCCGGGCCCAGGCCGTGGCCCGGGACGGCTCACTGCTGGACGACTTCGCCTTCGCCGGTTTCGACCCGGCCGACCCGCTCTCCCCGCGCCGCGCGGTGCACGTGCTGAACGCCCCCTCCCCCGCCGCCACGGCCTCGCTGCCGATCGGCCGCGAGGTGGCCCGCCGGGCGCTGGCGGCGCTGGAGGCCGGCGGATGAGCCCGGTCACAGCACCTTCGGGAGGGGCCCGGGGTCCCCGTAGACTCGGGGAATTGTGACTGCCACCGCCCCCATCCCCCAGCCCTCGCCGTCCGCCCGGTTGTCCGCCGCACCGGCCGGCTACCCCGCGCCGATGTACCCGCACAAGGCCACCGACGCCCAGCACCGCGAGCGGCGCATCCGCAGCTTCCAGCCGCGCCGGGGCCGGATGACCAACGCCCAGGCGGGCGCCCTGGACCGGGGCTGGGAGGCCTACGGCATACCGATCGACGGCAGCCCGCTCGACCTGCGGGAGCTGTTCGGCGAGCTGCCGGTCACCCTGGAGATCGGCTTCGGCATGGGCGAGACCACGGCCGCCATGGCCGCCGCCGACCCGACCGTAGGCATCCTCGCCGCCGACGTCCACACCCCCGGCCACGGCAACCTGCTCGGCCTGCTGGAGCGCGACGGCTCGCGGAACGTGCGGCCGGCCGCCGGCGACGCCGTGATCCTGCTGCGCGACATGCTGCCGGACGCCTCGCTGGCCGGCCTGCGGGTCTACTTCGCCGACCCGTGGCCCAAGCCCAAGCACCACAAGCGCCGGCTGGTCCAGCCGTCCTTCCTGGAGCTCGTGCTGCCCCGGCTCGCCCCCGGCGCCCTGGTGCACTGCGCGACCGACTGGGAGCCGTACGCGGAGCAGATGCTGGCCGTGCTGTCCGCCTCGCCGGAGCTGGAGAACCTGCACCCCGAGGGTGACGGCAGCGGCTGGCTGGAGCCCGCGGACCACCCGGACGGCAGCATCCCCGGCTACGCGCCGCGGCCGGACTGGCGCCCGGTCACCAAGTTCGAACGGGCCGGACTGGCCAAGGGGCACGTCGTCCACGACCTGCTGTTCCGCCGCCGCTGAGCCGCCGTCGGCCGTTCGAACAGGCCACCGCGCGCTGACCGGGGGGCCGTTCCCCGGACGGACGGTTCGTCCCGAGTCCTCCCGACGGGCGGGTGCGGTGGCCTACCCTGTGCCGCATGGGCAGCCCGGCCGGCGGCGGGTCCCGGGCCACCGTCCAGGCCGCCGCTGACGCACCGGAGACGGTCCCGCGCACCGGCGACACCCGGACCATCCCGGGGCCCCGGAGGCGCCGGGCCCACCGCCTCGTGCCCTGGGCCGGCGCCGCTTCACCGCCACCGCCACCGCCACCGGCCGGAGCCGCCGCACCGCCCCGGCACGGCCGCTCGGTGGCGGTCTCCTCCGTCACCGCCACCGCCGTACTGACCCTGGCCGGCTGCGGGGTGCTGATCCTGCACCTGGTCCAGCGCCAGACCGGCACCGTCGGCCTGCTGGTCGGCGTCGGCCTGGCGATGGTGCCGCTGCCGTTCGTGCTCGGCGCCCTGGCCTGGCTCAACCTGACCGCCCGGGTGCCGCTGCGGCACACCGTGTTCTGCCTCGGCTGGGGCGCCTGCGCGGCCACCACCGTCGCCATCGTGGCCAACAACTGGACCGCCAGCTACCTGACCTCGCACCAGGGCCCGCTCGGCGAACTGCTGGGCGCCGGCATCGCCACCCCGCTGATCGAGGAGACCGCCAAGGCCACCGCCCTGCTGGTGCTGCTGCTGCCGCTCGGCCAGCGGCTGCGCTGCCACGGCCGCCGCACCGGCCGCCCCTGCGCTCCGCTGCTGCACCGGCTGCCGGCCTCCCGGCTCCCCCGGACGTACGCCCGCCGCCCGGCCGTTCCGCACGCCCGGGGCCGGCTGCGGCTGCGCCCCTACCTGCGCCCGCTGCCGTACCTGCGCCCGGCCCCGCCCTCCGGCGGCGGCCCGCACCGCCGCTCCCGGCCCCGCACCCTGGCGGCCGGGGTGGTGCTCGGCGGCATGACCGCCTGCGGCTTCGCCTTCACCGAGAACGCCCTCTACCTGGGTCGGGCGTTCACCACCGACCAGCGGCAGCGGCTGGACAGCATCGGCCTCGGCGATCCGCCCAGCCTGCGCGACTTCGACGGCACCGTGCAGACCTTCGTGCTGCGCGCCCTGCTCTCCCCCTTCGCGCACCCGCTGTTCACCGCGCTCACCGGGATCGGCCTGGCCGTCGCCCTGACCACCGGTCGGCGCTGGCTGGCCCGGCTGGCCGCGCCGACCGGGCTGCTGCTGGCGATGGCGCTGCACGGCACCTGGAACGCCGCCGCCGACCTCGGCACGGACGGCTTCCTGGTGGTGTACGGGGCGCTGATGGTGCCCTGCTTCGCCGCGCTGGTCTGCTTCGCGGCCTGGGCCAGGTCCCGGGCTGCCCGGCACGCCGCCCGGCGCGACAGGCGCTCCGCCAGGGTGGTCTGAAGAACCGATTTCCCATCTCGGCGACTTCCCCGTATTGTTGTGTTTACCGACGCGGGGTGGAGCAGCTCGGTAGCTCGCTGGGCTCATAACCCAGAGGTCGCAGGTTCAAATCCTGTCCCCGCTACTCAGTAGCGACGAAAGGCCCGGAGGATTCGTCCTCCGGGCCTTTCGCGTTCCCCGGCACGGCGAAGGAACGTTCTGCCGCGAAGCCGCAACAGGACCTGGGCCCCCGTCAGCGGAGACCTCCCGAACGACGGCAGCCCGAACGACGGCGGCCCGGCCGTCGGCTGCCGGGCGGGCCACCGATAAATCCGTTGCCCTCCGGCCGGTGGGCTGCCTATCGTGGCGGCACACTGAAGGGAGGTGATCCTGAATTGAGTTCCATCAGGATGCGTGAGGTGGCTGCTCGCTAGAGCCGCCCCTGCCTGCGCGGGGTGAGGCCTGAGGCCTCCGGCAGGCGAAATCCATAGCAGTCACCCGGCCCGCAGGCCCACCGGCACATCCCCGGTGCCTCGGCGCCAGGCCAGTGCACGGGCCGGCGCGGAGGAGCAGCCTGCGGGCTGTCTGCGTTCTCCGCCGCCCCCCAGCGTCTTCCGCCGCTCTTGGTCGTCACCCGCGCCCTGTCCGGGGCGCCCGGGTCGTTCCCGCGGTGGGGCCGCGGCGCTAGAGTCGGCGCGGGTTCCGGAGCGGAGCGGCGCGGGCACAGGGGGTAGGCGATGGCGAAGGCGCGGCGGCGGAGCGGCACGACGGCCCTGCGGACGGCACGGTGGGCCGCGCCCGGGGCGCTGGCCGGGACGGGCCTGCTCGGGCTGCTGCTCTTCTCGCTCGGCCGGGAGCAGGCCTGGCAGGCTTTCGGCGGCGGGCTGGTGGTGGCCGGGGCCTCGACGGTGCTCGGCGGCGCGCTGGGCTTCCTGTTCGGAGTGCCCCGGGTGCGCAGCGGCAGCGGCGAACCGCAGGGCTCGTACGCCCCGAACACCAACCTGGAGCAGGTATCCGACTGGCTGACCAAGGTGCTGCTGGGCGTCGGGCTGACCCAGCTCGGCTCGCTCGGCGAGCGGCTGCACCAGCTCGGCACCGCACTGGCCCCCGCGCTGGGCGGGGAGGACGCCGCGGTGCCGTTCGCGGCGGCACTGGTGCTGTACTTCGTGGTCTTCGGCTTCCTGGCCGGCTGGCTCGTGACCAGGCTCGCGCTGCCGCAGGTACTGACCGACGCCGACCAGGCCCTGGACCTCTTCCTCGCCGGGCAGGACCGCGACCGGCGAGGCGACAAGGTGGGCGCCGACGACCTGCGGGTCCGGGCGATGCAGCAGCTCGGGCTGCTGGGGGGCAGCGCGGAGCAGTCGGCCGCGCTGGCCGCGCAGTTGCCGCCCGCCTCCTCGCCCTCGTCCGGGCCGGAGGGCGTGGTGGCCGAGGTCCGCTCGACTGCGCGCCGCTCGGCGCTGACCGCCGACCAGGTGCGGGCGCTGTACGCGGACGGCTCCGAGGGCCGCCGGATCCAGGCGCTCGCGCTGATGCAGGGCGACCCGTCGCTGGCCGACCTGCCGAGCCTGCTGGACGCGATCGAGCGCCCGCGCTCCGGCTTCGAGCAGTACCACGCGCTGCTGGCCGCCCGGGGGCTGCTCTCCCGGCTGCCCGGCGCCGAGGCGCAGCGGCTGCGGGACGCGGTGGCCGGGCAGCTGGTGCTGCCGGAGGGGATCCCGTACGGGTCGGACCGCAGCTGGCTGGCGGAGAAGATCCTGTCCCGGCTGGAGGCGACGGCCTTCGTCCCGACGCAGCCGGCCCCACCCGCCGAGCCTGCCCAACCTGCCCAACCGGGACAGCCGGGACAGCCGGGACAGCCGGGACAGTCGGCCCCACCCGCTCAGCCCGTCCAACCCGTCCAGTCGGCTCCGTCGGCGGGCGACCACAGCTAGCTGCTGAACTCCTTGACGGTGAAGCGCAGTTCGGGCTGCTCCCAGGGCGTCTTGACCTGCGGCGGGCGGGTGCCCGTGCGCTCGGCGCCCATCTGGAGGTAGAAGCCCTCGGCGGGCGGGTGGGACACCACCTTGACCGAGGCGATCCCGGCCGCCCGGGCGCGCTCCAGCATGTCCGCGATCAGCTTCCGCCCGATGCCGAGCCCCTGGGCCTCGTCGGCGACGAACATGAGGTCCAGTTCGGCCGGTTCGCGGATCAGGCCGTAGAAGCCGAGCAGTCGGCCGGTAGTCGGGTCCGAGGCCAGGAACACCTCGTGCCGGGCGACGTACTCGGGGGTGACCCGGTAGCCGTCGATCATCGCCGCGTAGTCGCCGCGGTAGGCGGTGGAGGCCTGGATCAGCTCAGTGAGCCGGTCGGCGTCGGCCGCCCCGGCGCGCCTGATGGTCGTCTCGCTCATGCGGGCGAGTATAGGGGTGCTAACCAGGAGAGACCATTACTTTTCGGCGGCGGACCGGCGGCGGTGGTCGGCGGCCCGCAGGACCAGGACGCGGCGGGTCCGGCCGTCCGCGGCGCGCGGGAAGCGGCGGATCTCGCTGGCGACGCGGCGCTCGCCGAGCGCGTACCGCAGCGGGTCGAGGTGGGCGCAGCGGAGGCCGTGGCCGTCGTGCAGCGGCTGGACGCGGACCTCGCCGTCCGGGGAGGTCACCCGGACGAGTTCCACCAGGGCGGCCAACTGCCGCTCGGGGCCGAACAGTTCGGGGTAGGCGAAGAGCAGGTAGCCGCTCAGGGTGAGCGCGAAGGCGCCGTCCGCGAACGGCAGTCGGGGCAGCGCGGCGGCCACGTACTGCTGCGGGTGCGCGGCCGAGTCGGCGGCGAACAGGCGGCGGGCGCGGTCCCAGCTGCGCAGGTAGCGGTCCGGTCGGCAGGAGCGCGGCGACGGGTACAGGTGCGGGCGGGCGGCCATCGCGGTGGCCATCGACGCACGGGCCGCCAGCGCGTGGGCCGCGACCTCGGGTGCGGGGAGCGCGTACGCCGGGTCGGCGGCGATCACCCGGCAGCCGAGCCGGCGCGCCTCGGCGGCCAGGCCGGCCGCGCCGCCCGGGCAGTCCAGCACCGGGCCCGGCAGCGCGGCGAGTTGGGCCCGGGTGAGGTCGAACAGGTCGCAGTACTCGTCCAGCGGGCGGGAGGTGACCAGGATGTCCCGGCCCAGGGCGCCCGGGTCGGCGGGGGTGTGTGCGGCGGCCACCCGGCCATCCGAACACGGGCCGGCCCCGTCCGCATCCGGAGCACGTCCGGGGCGCGGGCGGGGCCGGGAAGGCGGGCGGGACCGGGGAGGCGGGCGGGGTTCAGCGGCCGAGCAGGCCCTGGGCGGCGGCCCGGTTCACGTTGGTCAGGCCGCGGACCAGCTGGGCGGTGAGGATGATGAGCAGCACCCCGACCAGCGAGAAGCCGGCGATCTGCCAGGCCCCCTCGACGTAGTAGACGTGCTGGACGTTGTCGCTGTCGTAGAAGTCGAAGAGCCGGTACCCGCGCCACGGGGTGAAGGCCGGGAAGACCCACTGGTAGAGCGGGTACAGCGCCATCGCCCAGCCGAGCAGCAGGAACACCAGCGACAGGGCGAAGCTGAGGACCGCCCACGGGAACATCACCACCTGGTAGAACGCGGCCTTCCACCCGGCCGGGTCCGCCAGCCGCGCGGTGATCGCCCCCCAGGTGCCCGGGCGGGTCTGGCGCACCGGCGCCGGGGCGGGCACGTCCAGGGCCAGCATGCCGCGCACCCGGGCCCGCTCCATCCGGCCCATGCCGCGGGCGACGGTGGTCAGGAGGGCGAGCACGGGCAGGCCGAGGACGGTGACGAAGGTGCCGACCCCCATGCAGAACAGGATGATCGAGACGGAGAAGCCGATGACCGACAGCGGCAGGCCGGTGAGCGTGTAGCCGATCTCGCGGTAGTAGTGCTTGGAGAACGGCGCCCGCCAGACGGCCGGCGGCTCCTCGGTCCGGTGGGCCCGAGCGGGACGCGGGTCGTCGCCGTAACCACCGAGGACGTCCCACTCGCGGTCCTGCGTGCTTCGGCTGATGCTCATGTCCCGGCCCCGGTCCCTCGTTCTCGGCTGCTGATGGCATCAGTCTGGTCGAACGGCGGGCCGGGGAGGATCCGGAGGCCTGGCGGATCGGGGGTGGGGTTAACCCCCCGGGCCTGACCCGGCAGGCCTGCCCCGGGTCCGTGCCGAATGTCCGCGCCGGACGTCCACTCCGGATGTCCGCGCCGAAAGGTCAGCCGGCCGCGCCGGTCCACTCGTCGGCGAGCAGCGAGTACAGGTACGAGTCGGACCAGGCGCCGCCCTTGTACAGGTCGTGCCGGACCCGCCCCTCCAGCTGGAACCCGAGCCGGAGGAGCACCTTGGCGGAGGCGGCGTTGTCCACGTCGACCCGGGCCGCCAGCCGGTGCACGCCGAGGGCCTCGAAGGAGAGCTCGCAGAGCAGGCCGGCGATCTCGCCCGCGTAGCCGCGGCCCCAGACGTCGCGGCCCAGCACGTAGCCGAGGTGGGCGGAGCGGTGCTTGCCGAGGGTGAGGGAGGCGTGGGCGATCGGCGTGGCGTCCACCGGGTCCTCGGCGTCGTCGCGCCGGGTGACGGCCAGCCGGTAGGTGTCCCGCTCCGGCGCCATCGCCTCCTCCAGGTAGAGCTCGATCTGGTCGGCGCAGGTTTCGCGGTCGCGCGGCTCGAAGGGGAGGTAGCGGGTGACCTCCGGGTCGCCGAACAGCCCGTGCAGCGCGTCCACGTCGCCGGGGGTGTGGTGATACTCGCGGATGGCCAGCCGGGGGCCGGTGAGTCGTACGGGGACCATGGCAGCCGACCCTACTCCCGGCCAGCGGTTACCGTTCGAGCTATGAACGACGAAGACCTGCGGCTCGCCCCGCGCACCAGGGCCGCCGACCTGCTCGCCTGGGCGGCGGAAGAGGACCGCACCCCGGTGGCCGAAGCGCCGCTGCGCGCGGTGCTGGCCCTGCTGGAGCTGGGCGAGGGCAGGATGCACGACGGCTGGCCCGAACTGACCTCGAACGCGGTGGAGCACCTGCTGTACGAGCGGCTCTACCTGTACGTCCAACCCGAACCGGAGGCGGACCCGTTCGCGTACGGCGCCGCCGTCCGGCTGCTGACCGACCACCAGCGGGCCGCCAAGCGGCTCAACGCCAAGCGCCAGGAGCGGCTGCACGCCGAGGCCGAGTGGCAGGGCGAGGTCGCGGCCGGGCTGCTGCGCCGCGCCGACCTGGTGACCTGGCCCCGGCTGTACGCGCTGCTGCTGCACGCGTACGGGGCGGACGTCACGGATCCGGAGGCGGTGCGGGAGTGGCTGACCGGCTTCCGGGAGCTGGCGCAGGAGGAGCGGCTGGCCAGGTTCGCCGCACTGGCGCAGACCGGCTGGCTGGACGAGGTGGACGAGCAGGGCTGGAGCCCGACCCGGGTGATCTCGGTCGGCATGGCCACCGACGGCGCGCGCCGGCTGCTGGAGCAGGGCCTGATGCGGCGCAGCTACCGCAACCTGACCGAGCTGACCGCGCTGGGGCGGCCGATGCCGGACGAACTGGCCGGGGACTTCGGGGCGTTCGAGGAGGCGGCGGTGGAGGCCGCGCTCGACCTGTACGGGGAGTGGACGGTGCCCGGGCTGCCGCGACTGCTGGTGGAGGAGTTCCCGGACCTCGCGCCGGAGCCGGGGCAGGAGGAGATCGACGCGTACCTGGCGGAGCTGGCGCAGGAGGAGTTCGACGCCCGCCTGGAGGAGCTGGCGGGATCGGCAGTCCCGGCGGACCAGGCAGACCCGACGGACCCGGCGCAGGAGTGACGCGGCGAAGCCCCAGCCGCGGTGCCTTCTGGTTCCGGCGGCCGGGGCTTCGCGGGTGCGTCAGGGGTTGAGGCCGCGCTGCTGGAACCAGGTCTCCGGGTCGACGGGGGCGCCGCCACCGGGGCGGACCTCCACGTGCAGGTGCGCGCCGGTGACGTTGCCGGTGGCGCCGACCTTGCCGATCTGCTGGCCGGAGCCGACCTTGCCGGAGCCCTTGATGATCGAGGAGAGGTGGCAGTACCAGATCTCGGTGCCGTCGGGCAGGGTCTCGACGATCCGGTAGCCGTACGAGCCGGACCAGCCGGCCGAGGTGATGGTGCCCTGACCGACCGCGTAGACGGGGGTGCCGGTGTCGGCGGCGAAGTCCAGGCCGGTGTGCAGGTGAGCCCAGTAGCGGGCGCTCTGGCCGTAGTGGGCGGTGAGGTGGTAGTCGCGCACCGGCAGGGTGAGGGCGGCGGCCTTGGCCCGCTCGGCCTCCTCGGCGGCCCGCTTGGCCTCGGCCTCCTTGGCGGCGGCCTTGGCCTCCGCCTCCTTCGCGGCCTGGACGCGGGCGTCCTCCTCGGCGGCGGTGCGCTGGCTGTCGGCCTGCAGCTGGATGCGGGCGGCGAGCGCGAGGCCGGGGTCGGCGGAGAGGGCGACCGGGGTCTCGTCCGGGGTCTCGATGGCGGGGGCGGCGGCCGGGGTGGCGGAGGCGAAGCCGGTGGCGCCCAGGGTGGCGGCGACGGCGGTGACGCCGAGCAGCGGGGAGGTCCCACGGACCTGACGCGGCATCCGGTGCCGGTTGGTCTCGGCCTCCGGGCCCGCGTACTCGGGGCCGTCCGGGCCGGGGTGGTCGAGGAGCCGGGTACCTGCTGCGAGGCCGGCCGGGTGTGCCGGGGTGTGCGTCGACGCCACGGAGGCGCGCTCCTTTCCTTCCTTCGCGCCTACCGGGTTAGCTGACGGGTTCGGAGCAGGAAGGTCTCCTACGGCTGGGCCGGAGCCCCGCCGATTCACCCCAAGGAACGTGGTTCCCCGGCTCCCTGACCTGCCCGGAGGCCGGTCGGCGGGATTAGGCGACGGCGCACGGTGCCGTCTGGGTACGGCGTTGAGGACCGCGCTGCGTTATCAAACGTTAATCCTAGGAGGCCCTGATTCCAAGCCGTTCGCCCGGGACGACCGGAGACAGACGGGGCACTCTGGGACGCGAAGGGCGTTTTGTCCCCCTTGGGCCCCTTGGGCACGCTTGAACACCATTGACGCCACCTCACGTGATCGGACGTCAACGGACGGCCCTTCATTCAGGCACTCACCACCGACCTCCCCCGCCCCACAGGGTGCGAAGGCTTGACGGCTAAGGCTATTAGCCTTAGCTTTATGGCTATCGGCAGCACACCGAAGCCCGCACCGGCAGCCCCCGGAGGCCCACCATGAACGCCACCAGCGCCCCCACCACCCAGTACCTCGACGTCACCGGCGGCCGCCTCGCCTACGACGACACCCGGCAGGGCGACGGCACCCCCGTCGTGCTGCTCCCCGGAATGCTCGACACCCGCGCCGCCTACCGGCACCTCCACCCGCTGCTGGCCGCCGCCGGCCGCCGGGTCATCACCATGGACCTGCGCGGCTTCGGCGAATCCTCGATCATCTGGGACGACTACTCCCCCGCCGCCATCGCCACCGACGTCCTCGCCCTGCTCGACCACCTCGGCATCGGCCGCGCCGTCCTGGTCGGCAACTCCTACACCGGCGCGACAGTCGTCAAGGCCGCCGGCGACGCCCCGGAGCGGGTCGCCGGCATCGCCCTGATCGACGCCTTCGTCGAGAACACCCCGCCCGGCGCCCTCATGCGCGGCGCCCTCCGCGTCATGGGCGCCCTGACCGTCCACTCGCCCGCCTTCTGGGGCCTCTACCACCGCAAGCTGGCCTACCCGGGCGCCAAGCCCGCCGACTTCGACACGTACGTGGCCGGACTCGTCGCCGCCATGCGCACCCCCGGCCGCAAGACCGCCACCCGCGGATACGTCGGCGGGGACTCCGCGCCCGTCGGCTGGACCGCGGCCGTCCGCTGCCCCTCGCTCGTCATCATGGGCAGCAAGGACCCCGACTTCCCCAAGCCGGAAGCCGTCGCCGACCGGCAGGCCGCCGCGCTCAACGCGCGGAAGGTCATGATCGACGGATCCGGGCACTACCCGATGGCCGACAACCCGCAGGCCACCGCCGGCGCCCTGCTGCCCTTCCTCGCCGAACTCGCCTGAGCCCCGCCCACCCCGTCCGCCCACGTCAGCCCCGCCCCCACGCGCCGCCCCGCCACGTACGCCTTCCACCGACGGAGAGCCCACACCATGCCCCGAGTAGGACTCACCCCCGAGCAGGTCGTCGACCACGCCCTCGCCCTCATCGACGAGCAGGGCGCCGACGCCCTCACCCTGGCCGCCGTCGCCGCCCGGGCCGGGGTCGCCACCCCGTCGCTGTACAAGCACGTCAGCGGCGGCCTCACCGAACTGCGGCGGCTCATCGCCGTCCGGGTCACCGAGGAACTCGCCGACCGGCTCGCCGAGGCCGCCGTCGGCCGCAGCGGGGACGACGCCGTCGCCACCGTGCTGCGCGCCTACCACGCGTACGCCACCGAGCACCCGCACCGCTACAACGCCCTCCCCCAGGCCCCGCAGCCGGACGACGACCTCACCCGCGCGGCCGGCCGGCTCGTCGGGGTGATCATCGCCGTCCTGCGGGAGTACGGCCTCGACGGCGCGGAGGCGATCCACGCCGCCCGCACCGTCCGCTCCGTCGCCCACGGCTTCGCCTCCCTCTCCATCGGCGGCGGCTTCCAGCTCGCCGAAGACCTGGCCACCACCCAGAGCCGCCTCATCACCCTCCTCACCACCGGCCTCCGCACCTGGCCCACCCCCTGAGACACCGGCCACCGCACCGGCCGCGGCACGACCCGCCCGGCCTCCCACGACGGCGGAACGGCCAGCGCCCCGGGTGAGGCATGCGCGAGAAGTCGGACCCGCCGACTTCCCGTGCAACAGGCGGACGCGGGGGCGCGCCCGGAAACAGCCGGCGGCAGGGCGTGCGCGCGGCAGGCGCGGCGTACGAGGCATGCGCAGCAGGCGCGGCGTGCACGAGAAGTCGGACCCGCCGACTTTCCGTGCGGCGGGCAGGCAGCGGGCCTGGGGGTGGTGGGGGTGGACGGGTTAGTGTGGCCGGGCTGACTGGTGGTCATGACAGGGGACCGCCGACCCCTTGGCGGAGGTCCACGTGCCCGCACCGATAGCGAGGGCGCGGCGGTGGTACCTGCGGCTGCTGGACGGGAACGCCCGGGCGGCGCGGTACGCGCTGGGGGTGCTGCTCGGGGTGACGGCGGTGCTGAGCGTCCTGCCGATCGTGCTGCCGTACAGCTGGCCGCCGTCGGCGCTGGTGCTGCCGCTGGTGGTCGGCGGGCTGCTGTTGCGGCGCGGGCAGCTGCTGGTGCTGGTGTGCGCGGCGCTGGCCGGCGGGGTGCTGGGGGCGGTGGTGCGGGATCCGCTCGGGGTGCGGATCGGGGTGACGCTGGTACTGGCCGCGACCGCGGTGACGGTGCTGGCCGCGAACCGGTTCCGGCACCGGCTGGGTCTGCGCGGGACGCAGGGCGATTCGATGCTGCTGGAGCTGGCCGAGCACACCCGGACGCTGGCCCGGCTTCCGGAGCGGCTGCTCGACTGGCACTTCGACAGTGCGCTGGCGCCGGCCGGCGACACCTCGTTCTCGGGTGACTTCCTGCTGTGCGCGCACCGCCCCGAGGAGGATCTGCTGGAACTGCTGCTGGTGGACGTGTCGGGCAAGGGCAGCCGGGCGGCGGCCCGCTCGACGCACCTGTCGGGCGCGTTCGCGATGCTGCTGGGGCGGGTGCCGCCGGAGGCGTTCCTGCCGGCGGCCAACGACCATCTGGTGCGGATGGGCTGGGAGGACGACTTCGCGACGGCGGTGCACCTCGCGCTGCGTCCGGCGACGGGCGACTACCGGCTGTTCAACGCCGGCCATCCGGCGCCCGCGCAGTTCCGCCGGGCGGACGGCGGCGGCTGGGCGCGGTCGGGGCACGGCGGTCCGGCGCTGGGGCTGGTGTCGGGCGCGCTGTACCCGGCGGTGTCGGGGCGGCTGCGGCGGGGCGATTCGCTGCTGCTGTTCAGTGACGGCCTGGTGGAGGTGCCGGGTCGGGACCTGGACGAGGGGGTGGGTCGGCTGCTGGCGGCGGCCGAGCCGGTGGTGCGGCCGTGGCGGACGCAGCAGCAGCTCACCCGGGGTGCGGCGGAGCGGCTGGTCCGGACGGTGGCGCGGGACGCGGCGGACGACCGGACGCTGGTGCTGGTGCGCCGTCTGGGTCACCATTCACCCGCTTCAGCACCCGCTTGAGAAATAAGGTATGAAGAATTAAGTGCCCGTTCGGGCACCCAGAGGGCACCCACCCCCCGAGAGCGGAAAGGCCGGGTATCCGATGGACCTGACCTCGCCGTGGGTTCCCCCCTCCGAGGACGAGAGCCGGACGCCGCGCAGCAGTCCCACCGCCCGCAGCCCCATGCGCTGCGTGCGCTTACTTCTCGGCTGCACCAGCGCCGCCGAACTGCTCGGCACCGTCCTCGCCGAGGGGCCGGGCTGGATCACCGGCGAGGGTTCCGCGCTCTACCTGCTGGATTCCGCGGGAATGCTCCGGCTGACCGCCTCGCACGGGCTGCCGGACTGGGCCCACGAGCGCTACAGCATCGTCGATCCGGCCGGTGACCTCCCCGCCGCGATGGCCCTGCGGTTACGCCGCCCCTACCTGCTCAGTCCCGAGCACACCAGCGTCGACTACCCGAACAAGAACGCCGGCATGGGCACCGGCATGGTCGCCGTGATCGCCCTGCCGATGGTCGTCGACGAGCGGCCGGTCGGCGTCCTCGCCCTCGCGCTGGCCCACCGGGGCACCGTCCCCCGCCGCGACCTGGACGTCCTGGAGACCATCGGCGAGGCCTGCGCCCACCGGCTGTCCCACCTGCTCGACCACGCGGACGCCCGGATACCCCAGGACCCGGCCGGGGCGCCGCCGGACGGGGCCGGCAGCCTCCCCGCCGGGCTGGCCCACCCGATGCTGTCGCTCGCCGTCCGGGCGGCCGGGCACGGCGCCTTCGAACGCGATCTGGTCACCGGCGAGAGCTACTGGGACGCCGCGGCGTTCCGGGTCACCGGCCAGCCCGCCACCGCCGACGGCTCCGCCCCGGAGCTGGACCGGATCGTCCACCCGGAGGACCTGCCGGACGTGCAGGCGGCGCTCGCCGAATCGCTCACCACCGGCGGGTGGTACCGGATCGGGTACCGGGTGCTGCGCGGGGGCGGCAGGGTGGCGCGGATCGAGGAGACCGGCGAGGTGATGCTGGACGTCCACGGCCGGCCGGTCCGGGTCGCCGGGCTGCTCTCCGACCGGGGCCAGGGCCGCGGCCGGGACCAGGGCCGGGAACACCCAGGGCAGCAGCCCGAGGAACAGTCCACCCCGGCCGGGGCCCGGACGGCGCTGCTGCTCGCGCTCACCCGGTCGCTGTCGCGGGCGGTGACCGTCCGGGACGTCACCACCGCCGTCACGGACGTCGCCCGCCCGGCGTTCGGCGCCGCCAGCATCGTCCTGGACCTGGTGGACGAGGGCCGGCTGCTGCCCGTCTCGCACACCGTGTACGGCGGGCCCAGGCGCACCGAGCTGACCCGGCTGGCGGACCTCTCCGAGAACGTGATGCAGCACGCGCTGACCCGCTCGGCCCCGCTGTTCAGCGAGCCCGGCCCGGACCGGGGCCGGCACGGCCCGCTCACCCCGGCCTCCTGGGCGGTGCTGCCGCTGGTCGCCTCCGGGCGGCAGGTGGGCTCCTGCCTGATCACCTTCTCCGCCGAGCGGGCGTTCGGCCGGGAGGACCGCACCCTGTACTCGGCGTTCGCCGGGATCCTGGCGCAGTCCCTGGAGCGGGCCCGGCTGTACGACACCCACCACCACCGCGCCACCGAGCTGCAGCGCGCGATGCTGCCGCGCACCCTGCCCCGGCTGCCCGGGATCGCCAGTGCCGCCCGCTATCTGCCGAGCACCGAGGGCATGCAGATCGGCGGCGACTGGTACGACCTGCTGAGGCTGCCGGACGGCCGGATCGGGCTGGTGATCGGCGACGTCCAGGGCCACAACGCGGAGGCGACGGCGGTGATGGGCCAGCTGCGCAGCGGCCTGCGGGCGTACGCGACGGACGGGCACGATCCGGCCGCCACGCTGGCCCGGACCAGCCGGCTGCTGACCGAGCTGGACACCGACCTGTTCGCGACCTGCCTCTTCCTGGCCCTGGACCCGGCCGACGGCGCGCTGACCGCGGCCCGGGCCGGGCATCCCGCGCCGGTGCGGATCGCGGACGGCAGGGCCGTCGAGCTCGATCTGCCGGGCGGGCCGCCGCTGGGCGTGGACCCGGGGCAGCCGTACCCGCTGACGGACGGCCGGCTGGCGGTCGGCGAGACGCTGCTGGTGTACACCGACGGGCTGGTCGAGGACCGCGAGGAGGACTACGACGAGTCGGTGCAGCGGATGCTCGGCGGGCTGGAGCTGTGGGCCCGGCAGACCGGCCCGACCCGGGTCGGCGCGGCGCCCGCGCTGGAGCGGCTGGCCGACCTGCTCACGCTGAACGTGACCGAGCGGCGGTCCCGGCCGGACGACGTGGCGCTGTTGCTCCTGCACCGGACGTCGCCCCTTCCGTAACACCGTGCACACGTTCCCCACACATCCCGGGACGTGACTCGGCCATCTGCCGCCCGGCCCGGCCGACGCGCCGCAGGCGCCCCACCGGGGACGAACGTCCTCGGGCCGTCCGGATCGCGGTCGAACGGCGCCGGTTTGACGCCGTATTGACTGGATATTGACGAGATCCGGTCACTTGGCGAGATCCGTTCACACCTTCGTAGGATCATCACCCTAGAATTCGCGGCGTGACGATGACTCAGTGGTGCACAACGGCAACCGGCGTACTCGCCGCCCTCGCCCTCGTGGCCACCGCCCGGTACCGCGCCGTGTCCGTCACCCAGCGCCGCCGCGCCGACCGGCTGCGACGCGACCTCGCCCGGCTCCAGGAGCAGCTGGGCGCCGAACTCTCCCGCCGCGGCGCCGACCTGGCCGCCGTCCAGCAGGAGCAGGAACTCACCGCCTCCACCCAGCGGGCCTTCCTCAGCGTCGCCCGCCGCATCCTCGTCATGGCCCACGACCAGCAGGCCCTGCTCGACGAGATGGAACGCACCCACGACGACCCGGCGCTGCTGGAGGGCCTGCTCAAGGCCGACCACGCCGCCGCCCAACAGGCCCGGCTGGCCCAGACCCTGGCCGTGCTGTGCGGCGCGCGGGCCGGCCGGCACTGGCCCGAGCCGGTCTCGCTGGAGGACGTCGTGCGCGGCGCCCAGTCCCGCATCCTGCCGTTCCAGCGGGTGGTGGTCCGCAGCCGGATCGAGACCGCCGTGGTCGGCGCCGCCGCCGAGGCGCTGATCCACGCCGTCGCCGAGCTGCTGGACAACGCCACCCGCTACTCCCCGCCCAGCACCCAGGTGTTCGTCACCCTGATGCCGGTGCACAACGGAGCCGTCATCGAGATCGACGACGGTGGCGTCGGCATGCCGGAACAGGCCGTCGCCAAGGCCGCCGCCGCCCTCGCCGGCGGCACCAGCCTGGAGGTCTCCCGGCTCGGCGAGGTGCCGCAGCTGGGCCTCGCCGCGGTCGGCCGGCTGGCCGAGCAGTACGGCTTCCGGGTCACCCTCAGCTCGGCGCCCTCGCCGTACGGCGGCGTCCGCGTCGTCGTGATGCTGCCGAACGCCCTGCTCACCGAACCGCTGCCGCCCACCGTCCCCGGCCTCGGACCGGACGACCGGGCGTTCAGCACCGATTTCCGGCCGACCGGACACCCCGCCGGACACCCCCTGGTGGAGACCCCGCCGGCCGGCCGACCCCCCGCGGCCGCCGACACCCCGCCGCCGCTGCCCCGCCGGAGCCACCGACGCGACCGCGCCGCCCGCCCCGCCCAGCACGCCTCTCCCGCGCCGCCGCCCGCCCCGCCGTACCGCTCGGCCCGGGACGCGCAGGCGTTCATGGCGATGTTCCAGGCCGGCACCGCCAGCGGCCGATCGGCCGCCCGGGTCCAGGCCCAGCACGACCCTTCCCTGCCCGCTTCCCCCCGACTTCCCCAGCGCTCCGGAGAGTTCCATGACCACCACCCCTGATCTCGGCTGGATGCTCGCCGACATCGTCAACGTCCCGCAGGTCCAGCACGCCGTCGTCGTCTCCAACGACGGCCTGGAGATCGGCCGCAGCGCGAACATCGCGCGCGAGGACGCCGAACGGCTCGCCGCCGCCTGCTCCGGACTCCAGTCGCTGGCCCGCGGCGTCGCGACCGGGTTCGGCGGACCGGGCAGCGCCACCCGCCAGATCATCATCGAGTACGGCGGCGGCTACCTGTTCATCGTCGCCGCCGGGGCCGGCGCGCACCTGGCCGTGGTGACCAGCGACGCCGTGGACGCCGGCCTGGTCGCCTACCAGATGCAGGTCCTGGTCGAACGGATCGGCAGCCACCTCACCAGCCCGCCGCGGGTCGACCACGCGGCGGGGGGGCACCGGTGAGCGGGCCGGTCCGGCCCTACGTCATCACCGGTGGCCGCAGCCGGTCCACCCGGGCCGAGCTGGCCGTCGAGAGCCTGGTCAGCGCGTTACCCGAGCCGCCGGAGCTCCCCGACCACGCCCTGCTCAACCGCGAGCACCGGCGCATCCTCGCGCTCTGCCACAGCCTGCTGTCGATCGCCGAGGTGGCGGCCCACCTGGGGCTGCCGCTCGGCGTCGTCAAGGTGCTGGTCGGCGACCTCTGGGACCTCGGCGCCGTCCAGGTCCTCCCGCCCGTCCCGCAGGCCGAACGCCTGCCCGCAACCCTTCTGGAAGAGGTGCTCGTTGGCCTCCGCCAACTCCGCTGAAGCCCCCGGGGCCACCGCCGACCTGCCCGCCGAGCCGCGGTACCTGCCGTCCTCGGTCCAGGGCGCGGTGAAGATCCTGGTCACCGGCCCGTTCGGGGTCGGCAAGACCACGCTGGTCGGCTCGCTCAGCGAGATCACTCCGCTGCGCACCGAGGAGACGATGACCGCCGCCAGCAGCGGCATCGACGACCTCACCGGGCGCGCCGGCAAGACCACCACCACGGTCGCGCTCGACTTCGGCCGGATCACGCTCAACCCGCGGCTCGCGCTGTACCTGTTCGGCACACCCGGCCAGCGGCGGTTCTGGCCGCTCTGGGACGACCTGTCGCGCGGCGCGCTCGGCGCCATCGCCATGGTCGACCTGCGCCGCCCGGACGAGAGCTTCGACGTGCTCGGCCGCCTGGAAGAGCAGCGCATCCCGTTCGCCGTGGCGGTCAACACCTTCTCGGACACGCCGAGTTACCCCGAGGAGGAGCTGCGCTCCGCCCTCGACCTGCTGCCGGAGGTACCGATCCTGCACTGCGACGCCCGCGACCGGCGGCAGTCCTACGACCTGCTGATCGACTTCGTCGACCACCTGCACCGCAGCTCGATCCTGGAGCTCCAGGGATGACCGCGCCCGAACCCGGCACCGCCTCCCCCGGCTGCCCGTTCCCGCACGGCGGCAGCCTGCCCGCCGGCCTCCCGCTGACCCCGCTGTACGGCCCCGCCGTCGCCGAGGACCCGCACGGCCTGTACGCCCGGCTGCGCCAGCGCTACGGCCCGGTCGCGCCGATCGAGCTGGAGCCCGGGGTCGAGGCCTGGCTCGTCCTCGGCTACGCCGAACTGCTCGAACTCACCCGCAACGAGGCGCTGTTCTCCAAGGACTCGCGCCGCTGGCGGGTGCCCGCCGAGGGCCGGCTGTCCCCCGACTCCCGGCTGCTGCCGATGACCTCCTGGCGGCCCACCCTGCTCAACCTGGACGGCGCCGAGCACCAGCGGCTGCGCTCCGCCGTCTCGGACACCCTCTCCCAGATCGACCACCGCCAGCTGCGCGAGACCACCGAGGCCTGCGCCAACGACCTCATCGACAGCTGGGGCCCGGACGGCACCGCCGACCTGATCGCCCAGTACGCCCGCCCGCTGCCGCTGCTGGTCTTCACCCAGCTGGTCGGCCTGCCCCGCGAGGCCGGGCCCCACCTGGTCGAGCTGATCAGCCACTTCGTGGACAGCGGCCCCAAGTCGGTGCGCGCCAACGCCGAGTTCCAGGCGATCCTGGTCGACCTGGTCCGGCGCCGCCGGACCGCCCCCAGCGCCGACCTCACCTCCTGGCTGCTCGCCCACCCGGCCGGGCTCACCGACGAGGAGGCCGTGCACCACCTGGTGGTGATGCTGGTCGCGGGCAACGAGACCAGCATCAACTGGACCGGCAACACGCTGCGGCTGCTACTCACCGACCGCCGGTTCCGGGCCACCCTCACCGGCGGGCGGCTCACCGTCTCCGACGCGCTGGAGGAGGTGCTCTGGCGCGACCCGCCGACGCAGAACTTCCCCGGCCGCTGGGCCACCGGCGACACCGTCCTCGGCGGCCAGTACATCAGCGCCGGCGACATGCTCGTCCTCGGCCTGGCCGCGGCCAACGCCGACCCGGCCGCCCAGGGCGTCGCCTCCGCCGCCCAGGGCTCGCTCGGCGGCAACCGGGCCCACCTCGCCTGGGGCGCCGGACGGCACGTCTGCCCGGCCCAGCACCCGGCCCGGATCATCGTCGAGACCGCCGTCGAGACCCTGCTGCACCGCCTGCCCGATCTCCAACTCGCCGTCCCCGCCGGCGACCTGGGATGGCGCCCGTCCCCGTGGTCACGGGCCCTGCTCGGCCTGCCGGTGCTGTACAGCGCCTTCACCCCGCCCCGCCCGCCAGCCCCCGAAAGGCCCGCATGGACACCGCCGTCGACCCCCGACCCGAGCCCGTCAGACTCGACCCCTTCGGACGCGACCAGCACCAGGAGAACGCCCGCCTCCGGGCGGCCGGCCCCGCGGTCCTGGTGGAGCTCCCTGGCGGGGTGGTGGTCTGGGCGATAACCCACCACGACACCCTCCAGGCGCTGCTCGCCGACCACCGGGTGGGCAAGAACGCCCAGCTGTGGACGACCTTCCGGGAGGGCCGGCTGCCCCAGGGCTGGCCGCTGCTCAACTTCGTCACCGTGCCCGGCATGGTCACCGCCGACGGCGACGACCACCGGCGGCTGCGCGGCCTGGTCAGCCAGGCCTTCACCCCGCGCCGAATAGCCGACCTGGCGCCCGCGATCGAGGCCCGCACCGTCTCGCTGCTCGACCGGGTCGCCGAGCTGGACGGCGCGTTCGACCTGCGCGAGCACTTCGCCTACCCGCTGCCGATGCAGGTGATCGGCGAACTGCTCGGCCTGGCGCTGGAGGAGCAGGACAGGCTGCACGAGCTCTCCGACACCCTGGTCTCCAGCTCGGCCACCCCGGCGGCGGCCGCCGCCGCGCAGCAGGCCCTGTACGCGCTGCTGGGCTCCGTGGTGGCGGCCAAGCGGGCCGCGCCCGGCGACGACCTCACCACCGACCTGATCGCCGCCCGCGAGGCCGGGGACCGGCTCAGCGAGGCCGAACTGGTCGGCACCCTGCTGCTGATGCTGGTCGCCGGGCACGAGACCACGCTCAACCTGATCACCAACGCCGTCCGGGCCCTGCTCGCCCACCCCGACCAGCTGCGGCTGGTGCTCTCCGGCGAGCAGCCGTGGTCGGCGGTCATCGAGGAGACGCTGCGCTACGACTCGCCGGTCGGCCAGTTCCCGCTGCGCTACGCGACCGAGGACATCGAGGTCGGTGACGTGGTGATCCGGCGCGGCGAGGCGCTGCTCGCCTCCTACGCGGCGGCCGGCCGCGACGCCGGGCACCACCCGGACGCCGACCGCTTCGACGTCACCCGGCGGCCCAACCGGCACCTGTCGCTCGGCCACGGCCCGCACTTCTGCCTCGGCTCCGGACTGGCCCGGCTGGAGGCCGAGACCGCGCTGCGGCACCTGTTCGGACGGTTCCCCGGGCTGGCCCTCGCCGAGGGCGACGCGCCGGAGCCGATCGGCTCCTTCATCAGCAACAGCGTGCGAACCCTGCGGGTGACGGTCTGAGCCGCCCGGTTACCTGAAGGCGGCCCGGGTCGTTCGGCAGTGCATGAAGAAACTCGCCACCCTGACCGCCCTCACCATGGCGGGCCTCGCGCTCGCCGCCCCGGCGGCGTCCGCCACCACCCAGACCGCGAGCTCCCCGGACGCCACCGGGGGCCTCACCGACGGTCTCAACCTCTCCCCGGCCGACCTCGCCATCCACGCCGCCGGCAAGTTGCCGGTGGTCGGCCACACCGCCCAGGAGGTGGAGGCCGTCGGCACCAACCAGATGACCCACCCGGGGCTCAGCGGTCAGATCGGCTGACCCGGATCGACTGACCCGGATCGGCTGACCACGCCCACCGGGCACCGCCCCGGTTGCCGCCACCCCCGTCGGCGGCAACCGGGGCTTCGCCGTTCCCGGGCCCGCCCGGCGCCGCCGGACCGCCCGGCCCGCGCCGCCGGGCCCGCTCCGCGCCGATCTGACCGCGAGAAGCCCGCTCAGAAGAGGCCGTTCAGCTCCTGGTAGGTCAGCCCGCCCTCCAGGGCGGTGTAGGTGCCGCTCGCGTACACCTCCGCGGCGGCCCGGCGCACCGCCGCGTACGCCACCTCGGCCAGCCCGGGGCCGAGGCTCACCCGGGCCACGCCCAGCTTCGCCAGCTCCGGGACGGACGGCGCGCCCGGCCCCGCCAGCACGTTCAGCGGCACCGGGACGGCCGCGGCCAGCGCGGTGATCGTCTCCCGGTCCGCGACACCGGGCACGAACACGCCGTCCGCACCCGCCTCGACGTAGGCCCGCAGCCGGCGCACCGCGTCGTCCAGCCGGCCCTCCGGCGCGCCGATCCCGTGCAGGAACACGTCGGTGCGCGCGTTGACGTAGGCGGGCACGCCCGCCGCGTCCGCCGCCGCCCGGGCCGCCGCGATCCGCTCGGCGGCCTCGGCCACCGGCCGGCCCTCGTCCTCCAGGTTGACGCCGACCGCGCCGGTGGCCAGCAGCGCGGCGACGGACTCGCCGACGCCGGCGGCGGTCCGCGCGAAGCCGCTCTCCAGGTCGGCGGTGACCGGCAGGTCCACCGCACGGACCACCTGCGCCGTCCGCACGAGGACCTGTTCGAGGTCGGCGCCGCCGCCGTCCCGGCTGCCGAGCGACCAGGAGACGCTCGCACTGGCCGTCGCCACCGCCCGCGCTCCGGCGGCGGCGACCAGGCGGGCGCTCGCCGCGTCCCACACGTTGGCGAGCACCAGCGGCTCGCCCGGCCGGTGCAGTTCCCGGAGCAGCCGGGCCTTCTCCTGCTGGACGTCCACCATGTCCACCATGTCCGCCATGTTCGTCATGTCCCCGGGCCTCACTTGGCGGCCGGGCTGAGCCGGGAGGCCACCCCGATCCGGTTCCAGGCGTTGATGGTGACGATCAGCGCGATCAGCTGGGCCAGCTCGGTCTCGTCGAACTGGGCGGCCGCCTCGGCGTAGACCGCGTCCGGGACGTGGCCCTGGGTCAGCAGGGTGACCGACTCGGTGAGGGCCAGCGCGGCCCGCTCCCGGGCGGTGAACCAGGGGGTCTCGCGCCAGGCCGGGAGGGAGAGCAGCCGGTGGTCCTGCTCGCCGCCCTTCAGGGCGTCGGTGCTGTGCATGTCGATGCAGAAGGCGCAGCCGTTGATCATCGAGGCGTGCACCTTGACCAGCTCGGCGAGCGTGTGGTCGATGCCCTTCCGGGCGGCGCGGTCCACCGCGATCATGGCCTGGTAGAAGTCGGGGGCCAGGCTGTGCAGCGCGAGGCGCTGGGCGGGGGCCGGGACCGGGGCCTCGGTCGGCTGGTGCTCGTTCGTCGTCATGGCCACCAGCCTAGGGACCTGGTGGACCTGTTCCCTGGTGCATTTGAACCGCGAAATCCTGGGCCACTTCGGCCTGCGCCCGGCCGTGGGGCGAGTGTGCCACGGCGGCGGCCGAAAAGGGAGGGCCCTGGGCGCCTCAGGGCGCGGACGCGCACTCCCGGCGCGCGAACGGGAGTGCGAGGATCGACCGTGGGGGCGCCACCACGCGTGCCCCCGCCGGGCGAGGTCAGGGGGCCGCGATCGTGTGTACGGCGTTCGTCAGCATCGAACCGGGAGCGGCCGTGCCGGTGCTGCTCCTCTCCGTCCGGGACGAGTACCTGGGGCGCGGCTGGCTGCCGCCGGAC
Organism: Kitasatospora sp. NPDC059817; assembly: GCF_042731835.1. Taxonomy (NCBI): domain Bacteria; kingdom Bacillati; phylum Actinomycetota; class Actinomycetes; order Kitasatosporales; family Streptomycetaceae; genus Kitasatospora; species Kitasatospora sp. NPDC059817. The sequence goes on from NZ_JBHWIR010000071.1 coordinate 36,773, forward strand.
CACCACTGGCCGGACCGGCCGGCCCTGGTCGGCGGACTCGACCTCGCCGCCGGCGGCACCTGGCTGGCCGTCGACCCCGGGCGGCGGACCGCCGCCTGCCTGCTGAACGGCTTCGGGCCGCTCGCCCCCGCCGACACCCGGCTGTCCCGTGGCGAACTGCCGCTCACCGCCGTCCGGGACGGCGGGATCGGCCACCTCGACCTCACCCCGTACGACCCGTTCCACCTCGTCCTGGTCCGGCCCGACGGCGCCCGGGTCGCCAGCTGGGGCGGCGGCCGGCTGGAGGAGCGCGAACTGCCGGTCGGCCTCAGCGTGGTGCTCAACGACGGGCTGGAGGGCACGGCCGCCAACCGGACCGCCTCCGAGCGGATCCGCGCGCTGATGGCCGCCCGCGCCGACCGCTTCCGGGCCCGCCTCGCCGCCGCGCCCCGGCCGGAGCCGACCGGCGACGGGCCCGCCGAACGGGCCTGGGGCGACTGGCTGCCGATCGTCACGGGCGACGGCCTGCCGCTGGACGACGACGCGGCGCTGATCCAGCGGCGGGACTTCGGCGACGGGCGGATCTGGGGGTCCTCCTCGATCTCGCTGCTCGCGCTCGGGCCGGACGGGCCGCGCTACGACTTCGCCCCCGCGCCGGTGCCCGCCGACGGCGGGGCGTGGCGGCGGGTGCCGCTCGGCGGAGGCGGGTCGGCGGCGCGGTCCGGCGGCTGACCGGCTGCCAACCGGCGACTGGCCGGCAGCGGTGGCGCCCAGACGTCCGCTCGATGAACTTCTGGCGGCGGGGCTGCCGGGCGTCTACATGCCCGTAGTAGCTTCGCGGGGCTCCCCCGGATCCAGACCCCCGAGCGAAGGTGCGCGATGTCCACCCTGACCTACCCGGAAGCGATAGGCGTCGGCCTGCTGCAGGGTGTGACGGAACTCTTCCCGGTCTCCAGCCTGGGCCACAGCATCCTGCTCCCCGCCCTGATCGGCGGGAAGATCCAGCGGGACCTCGACATGACCGCCGAGGGCTCCTCCTACCTCGCCGTCCTGGTCGGCCTGCACCTGGCCACCGCGTTCGCGCTGGTGGTGTTCTTCCGCAAGGACTGGGTCCGGGTGATCGGCGGCTTCTTCAGCTCGATCCGCCGCCGCCGGGTCGAGAGCCGGGACGAGAAGCTCGCCTGGCTGCTGATCATCTCCACCATCCCGGTCGGGGTGGCGGGCCTCGCCCTGGAGAAGGCGCTGCGCAACGCGCTCGGCAAGCCCGTCCCGGCCGCCGTCTTCCTGGCCCTCAACGGGCTGGTGCTGCTCGGTGCCGAACGGCTCAAGCGCGGCGGCACCGGCCGCGGGGGGGGGGGGGGGGGGCGGGCCCCCCCCCCCCGCGCCCCGCCGGGGGCGGGGGGGGGGGGGGGGGGGGGGGGGCCGCCCCCGCGCGCCGCCCGCCCGCGGCGGCGCGCGCAGAGCCGCCCCCCGCACAC